>NZ_JBQHVO010000046.1:0-43544 GCF_052064465.1 Niallia sp. HCP3S3_B10
AAAATCATAATAGACTAACTGGTGGTTATTTTGATAAAAAAGTGTTCAATTCTATCTGGCGGAAACTGTTGATTTTAGTTTAGCAGTTACACACCCTTCGCGGAAAGGACAAACTTTACATTTTTCAATATCAAAAAGGCACTTGATTCTAGGATTTTTATCTTGATTCTTTCTCTCCTCATATTTTTTTGGATAGCCATATGGCCTGCCTTACACACATAAATACCTGCATCTTTATTAAATGCAAATTCTTCTTCTTTTGTTCGTTTCCCATGTGTAATATGAGGGTGTAATTTAGAAACAAGTTCCAGATTATTTCCTTTCGTATAGCGAATATTATCCTTCTCCGAGTAAGCTGTATCCCCGATAACGGTGTCTATTTTCATTCCTGTCGCTTGGCTTTCCTTAATTGGAATATAGGGGTCAGACCCTCCCCCTGGACATTTGTCCATACGGAGGGTCTGACCCCAGGAATTTTTAAGGAATTTTTAGATGATTTGGAACCCCTACTTAATTTTGTACTATAACTTTAGCTGTTAATTTCTCATAACAATATAATTTTTGTTCATCAGAAAGGTTTTCAAATAAGCTTATTACAGCATCAACTGACAACTCATTAAGTCTTTGGTTGACCAGTTGTTTCACATTTTTAAGATCCTCTTTAGTTGACTCACTCAAAAAGGTTGGTATAATTCTTGTTTGTTCTAACCAAGTAGAACAATCTGATGCGTCCCAATTATCTATTTTAGAATGAATTTTTATATTATTATTAACCCATTTCTCTTCTATTTGGTCAATTTTATAAATATAATTATCCTTTAAAGTTTCTAGTATTGGTGAAAAGTCAATATCAGATTCAAAATTTGACCACTTATCTTTTAAAATCTCAATTTCAGTATAAAGGTTTTTTCTGTTATCTTTATAATTATTTAGATTAGTAACTTCATTTAAAAAGTTTTGAATATCATTTGCAGCTTCTTCAATGCCTTCTCGATCAACATCATTAATAGATTTACTTAAAATGTTTTTGGCTTTTGAAAGGAATTCTCTACATTCTCCTACATTTGTTAGCTCAAACATCGAGTCGTAAATATCTGATATTTCCTGAGCCAAATTTTCGAGCATCTTTTCAATTAAATTAATACGTGATTCAACTTTGTCAAAAAATTCAACCATATACTTCTTGTCTGCTCTGTCATTATTAAGAAGTTCAAGAATTTCTTGACCTGAATTTTTCATATTTACCAATTCATCATAACCAGATGAATTATTTGGTTTATTATTTTTCAAAAAGTTTTCGACAGTTTCATTAATATTTTCTAATTGTCTTACAATATTTAAATTATCTAGAATATCTTGTAGCTTTGTTCTTAATTTACGACCTTCTTCTTTATATCCATATCTTGTAAATGAAGCAATTAAATGATTAACCCATTTTTCAAAACCGGATACCTGTGCATAACTGATACATTTTAAACTGCTTAGCCAGCCTTCAAATTCTTTTTCAATAATATGATAACATCTTTCTGTCATATTATTTGCTTCTTCAACATGGGCTGAGTTGTATACATACCTGGTTGAATCTTGAACTGAACCATCAATTTCACTGCAACCATCTAAAACTTCAAAGATTTTTTTAAAATCTAATTCTTTACTACCAACTGATAATTTTGACCTTAACTCGCCAAAAACACGTGTGTTTTTATCGTATAACTTTAAACCCTCTCTTAACATAAGTTCAAGGTTTATTACCTTATCTTCAAGTTCCTCTGGTATATCTTCTTCAAGTTTTAGCTGTTCAAATTCATTTGATAATTGAGGACATTTATCAATGTCGTTATTTCGTTCAACCTTGTTATATAGATTTATATAACGTCCAGCCAATTTATCTGGGTCAACTTTTGTAATTGTAGTTTCAAACAAAGAAGAGAAATCTACTTTTTTATCTTGAAAAACTTTATTTCCCCATTCTTCTAAACGAAGTCTTTGTCCCTCAATATCCACTCTAATCTCTATTTTTCTTTGTGTAAGGTAAGTAGCAATTAATAATGCCAAGGCAAAATCATTTATTCCATAAGGAGGTTTTTGGTACTTCTCAAACACTTTATCAATAGCGAGTCTATCATTCTCTTCTATCAGTTTGTCAATATCTTCATAAATTTTTCTTACTTTAAGATTCGTCGGTGAAACAAACTGGTAATCATTATTGAATATCCCCCATGAACCCATTCGTCCTTCAAAAAGTACTGTTTCGATTCTATTTTTTATTTCTGTTGTTTCTGAATGTATTAATTGAAATGCTGCACCGGATAATATAAGTCTTCCTATTCTTGATAAGTTCTTTTTAGCTTTACCTAATGATTTATTTGAGAACTCAGTAAAAGGAAATGGGATAACAGCATGATATAATTCATCAAATAAAGCATCAAAATAGAGTTTTGGTCTTTTACTTGCTTTTTCTAACCCTGTTTTTGTTAATATTATTCGTTTTGAAACTAGTTCATTAAACCTATCTTTAACAATTCCCTTGGCTTTATATTTAAAATCAGGAATAAACTTACTGTATTTAACTTTTTCTTGTTCTGTAAATAAGTTTGAAATTTGGTAGTCAGTTAGTGCTTCTGAAAATTTGTTTTCTTGATCATCTAAAGCAAAAAAGCCAATAGGCATCTTATCAAATTCAAATCTCTCTAATAATGATGAAATAGAAGATAATTTTTCACTCTCAACTAAAGAAGGTATATATAACCACACCAACTTTCCTTTAGGTTTATCCGGAGCAGTTGAGTATTCAAAATCGTTTTTTAAGTTTAAGAGAAATGATTTGTTAACATCATTTATATGAACAATTTGTTGTTCAAATTGCCACTCACGTGTACTAATTTGATTTTTTCTCCCAAATGATGTTTCCATTGTATCTAATGGAAGAATATCATTAGATATACTATCCAATACAAGGCCAATATTAATATCTAATTTTCTCCGCTTCGAAGATAACAATCGTTTAAAATCATTTATACCTGTTGCATCCGCTATGAAATCAAAAACATTTGCGGAATCGTCATAACTGAGCACACCAAATTCATGTTCAAGTTCGCTAACCACTTTATCAATTTCAGCTTCACTGAGATAAGTACTATATTTTAAAGCTTGTTTTGTTTCTTCAATAGATTTAGTTTTCAACCTGCCAATTCTAACTATTAAATTGGCAGCAAGTACTTCTTTATGTCTTTCATCAAACTTATCACCATATTTAGTGAGAATTTGATTGTATAGAATACAATATTCACTTTGTTTTCTACCCTCTTGTTCGGCAGCTAATAATTCCTTGAAAAATTCTGACCTTATAATTCTAGTCGCTGGTATAAGAGGTAAATCTCCAAACTCGTTTATGAACGTATTTCCATATTGCTCAATTTGTCTCTCTAAGAATGTTAATGAAGACCTTTGTTGGAGCCATGAAGATAAATTTGAAAGCATCCAGGAAGTCAATGGATGTAATGGAAATATACCTTCTAATACAACCTTTTTAAAATGGATATACGATCCCCAAACACTTGATGTTGTAGCCTGTGGTTGCCACTCAATAAAATCTTCATGAAATTGTTTCCATTCCTTATTTTGCTTTTCGAATTTATCTGCAACTAAATTTTTAAAGTTGCTTGAATCTTTTCTCTCAATTAAATTAGCAAAAATAGTTTCAAGGTTTGAAGAAAGGTGAATTTTCTCACTTGCTTCATATCGACCAATATATCGATTTATATTTGCAGTTCTATCTACACGAGTTAAATAAGATTTTAAGTCCGATTGAATAAAACCTACAAATACAATTTTATCCCCGCTATCTTGTATTGATTCATAAATTTGTTGTAAAGCAGAGTCTCCTGCTCTTGTAGGATAAGAAGAAGCAAATTCAATGTATCTACCAAATTCATCAAATAATACTATTACTTTATTAAATTTCCCTCGATCTCCACAAAGAGTTTCTGCAATCTTTGTTAAAACATCCCCCGCAGAAACTCCTTCATCCCATCGAATGTAAATTCCATTAATATGATAATATACGGTATTAATTACTTCAAATGCATCAGCATCTTGAATAATATTTTCAATCAAATAAGTTTTTAAGTCCTCGTATTTTTTATCATTAAATAATTCATTTGCATACTTATTATATAAATCGTCATAATTATCAAATGTATTATTAACAAAATTCTTTGCAATATCATATGATTTTGTTAAAGTCTTTAGAAAATCATCATTAACATTATGGAGTTTTAATACTTTTTGTGTAGCATTCAATACTTCGTAATTTAAGTTAAAATCTTTCATACCATTAAGGACTAACACTATATTTGGTTTTAATGAATGTGAATTTAATTCAGAAGCTACATTTTTGTCTACTTTTGTTATATTATTTAGAATAATCTTTTGAAGCTTATCTTCTCTACTAAATAAACTTGCAATAGTCACTGCTAGATGGGATTTACCAGTCCCGTAAGGAGCAATAGTCATAAAAAAATTTGAATCTGTACTATCGCCATAAAGTTTATTTGCAAGAATATTTGTAAATGATGCTGTATCAACTAATCTATGACTTTTAAATGTAATGTCATCTTCCCCAACCCCAAAATATTCAGGGCCATGAAAGACAAAGCTTTTAGATACTTCTTCTTGCTTTTCATAATTATAAAACCAATCAACCTGTACTGCACCATTAAAATATAATTCTTTTTTAAAGCGAATTATATCTTTTAATTGTAGTTGCATAAAAAAACCACTCCTTATATTAGAAGACTATATATTTTTGATAACAAAGATTTTGATGAAACTTGTCGGATGTATGTCACTGGAGTTAACTGAAGGTTTATTATTATTAACCTTTCTTCTTGAAGAATTTCTAATGATTCATCTAAGCTTGTATCATCCCATATAAAAGGGTTACCGAAACCTAATTCATTAACTAGCGTATCATAAGTAACCTCAGTTTGATTAGGTAATACAATTTCCCAGTTACTTAGTAAAAGATATCCATAAAGATATTTATAGGATCTGTCTACATGATGGGACTTAAATATGTATTTCCCTTCAACAATTTCCAATAAATTCAAATCTCCAAAACATCTATCTTCTGTATAACATGTACGAAAAGGAGTTATATTAACATCTTTTACTTTAAAAAATTTATTTAATGCTGATTTAAGAGAATTATTAGTGATTTCCATACCCTGATTTTTAACTACTTGGTTGAAAATAAATGACCACATTTTAGCCCTTGAGTTAAGGCGAGATAAGTTATAATGACACAAAACATTAGATAATTCTTCAATTAAATAAGGGTCTTCCTCACAAACTATTTTCCCAAGTGGAGTTAGTTTAATCCTATATTTAGAACCATCTTTTTCAACAGCTATTAGGCCCATTGCTTCTGCATAATTTATATGTGGAACTACTTTCCCTGATCTTTTACCAGTCGGTATTGAAGTATTTTGAGAAATTTCTTCTTTAGTAAAATAATTATTATTATTATTATGAATAGAAGCGAATTGCACTAGTTGTGCAATCGCTTCTTTTTCTGGAGCAAAAGTCTGATGAAAATTTAAAGGTAAACTCATGTTATCATATCCTTTCACTTAGAGGAGTTACATTTACTACCATAGGTGATATCCTTTCGAGATTACCACTTTGTCTTAATTCAGGTCCAGAAACAATACATTGACCTTTAGGAAGGTTTGATAAACGTTTTGCCCATTCCTTTTTCTTTTGCGTATCGGTACTTAGGAAAGAAGCTATATCATTTATTTCTGTTTCTGGAGGAGAAAAATACACCTTCTGGCTTGCATTTTGTAGCCTTTGAATTTCATCTTTATTTAATTGCCCTTGCATAAACTGGGTTGCATACCAACCTGACCAACCAAATTTTCTTCCTTCAGTCAGAATTTTTGCACTTGGAGAGTTTTCACTGTGATCGAGATTTTGAGCCTCATCTAGTATTACAGGGAAAGGTTTAGACTTATCTCCATGTGATAAGTTAAAATTCCATAAATCCCATAAAATGAATTCAGTAACTATTAATTGTACTTCGCGAGTAAAACCAGATAATTGAACAATGAAAACAATACCCTCTTTCTCCCTATGCTTTTCCCAATTATACTCTGATTCAGCATCAAAAGGATTCCTATCAATTAAAGGTTCTATTTTTGCTAAAACTGTTTTTGCATTTGTTGAACCATCAGCTTCTAACTCATCTTTCAGGTATTTGAGACTCATTTCGTCTCCATATTTTTCCAAACCTCTCATTGTTGCTCTATAAATTGCGTTTGCTTGTTGATCACCCATTCCTTTGTAAACTGCAGAAAAAACACTTTTCATTCTTTCTGCAACGTCTGTATTATCTTCCTCCTTAAACAAATCTTCATCTATTTCCTTCTGATTTTTCTTGAATGGATTTATTGGAAACTGTTTTAATTGAATATGAAATTGTTCAATTCTGTCTCCTAAACTTTTTTTAAACTCAGGTTCTAGCTTAGATTTCTTAAAGCCATCTGTATAATCAAAAATAATACTAGAAATGTTATTTTGCGCTAACTCAAGTAGCATACATTGCATAAAATACGTTTTTCCTACACCTGATTTCCCAGAAATTAATATATGTCTATTTTCTAGTTGAGGATGACCGTATTCCCAATAAATTTTACGTTTTGTCCTTTGTTCTTCACCTAAAAGAATTCTGATGTTTTCTAAACTAGTTATTGATTCATTTCTTCTTTCTACTTTTATTTCTCCATTATCTTTTACTCTATCAGTTTCATTATTTATTCCTTTTGAATCATCAGTAGAATTTTCATTCTCAACTGGGATAGCTTTTTCTTTATGTTTTCCTACTACTCCTGTGTTATATGGTTTATCTGTTTTTTTTGTTAAAGTATGGTCTTTTCTAAACTCTTTTTTTACTGTTATTACAGATGTATTTCCATTTAAATCATCTAAATTAATCTCTTTTAATTTATCTATATTTTCTTTCATGACAACATCGTTGCCCTCTTTATCATCAGCAACTAATGATAACTCTAGGCTTGAAGGATTCTCAAAAGAAATCTCGGTTCTTAAATTTGGAGGTAATAGTTGAGATTGTACATATAATTGTCCAAAAGATAAATGTTGACAATTAACACCAGTACCTTCAAGATTGAAATTTCTTTCCTCTATAACATTACTGTTATAATCTAACCAGTAAGTAATTAAATTGGTACTCCAGTTAATTTTGAATTTACCATCTAAGATTTTTAATAAGTGTTGATTTAAATTTAAATTTAAATTTGTATTTTCTTTTTCACTTTCAGAAATATTCATTCTTGAGAAAGCTAGCATCCGATAAAGCTGTGAAAACCAATACCTTCTGTTATATTCTTTAGAAGAAGGATTAAATTTATCCATTAAATGGACTATCCCATTACTTAACTGCTGGATTCCTTTATTAATATGAGCATCGTTGTATTTAGCCATTTTACACTCAATCAATGTTGCATCTATAATTACCATTTCTTCTTGAGAATGTTTATTAATTTCTATTTTCAGGAAATCAGGCCTGTTAGGTTCTCCATAAAACCAATGTTTGTAAGTATCTAACGAAATATAATTTTTAATTATTTCATTTTCGTTACTTATACTCATATCTAAACTTTCATATGACAATAAGCTTGATAAAAAGCTATGGATTTCATAATCATAAGGATTTAGAGCTTTCAATATTTTTAATCCGTCAAGTACATTTGATTTCTCAATACAATACTTTGCAGATAAATTGCACTGTTCATATGTCCAAGATGGAAAAAGTGCTTTAAGTCTTCGTGTTAATTTTTCCTTCAAATCCAATCTTACTTCCGGTCTAGATGAAATGGTCATATTTAACTCACCGAAGGTACCTTCACCTGTTGAGAAGCTAATTACATTTTTTTCATTTATAAAAGCTTTATCTAACCCAGAATCTAGTGTAACAAGCCATCTAGACTTTAAGTGAAGCAATTCAATTATTTCATTTATTTTTTCCGGAAGTACTAACCCTTTCTCGATTCTATAGGTATCTTTAACACTATAAGGTCTTTCTATCCAATGTAATAATTGTGTATGATAGTATGATGCTTCGAACTGCTTTTGGCTTATAGAGATGTTTTTTGTTAAATTCTTTTTTAAAACAGGAATTGGATGAAACACCATAGGAAACCTTGTTTCAGAAGGTTCTATAGATTTTTCACCTGTTCTTTCATAAATAATACCGCTAGTCTTTAGAATATTATCTAAAAATGTAATATCACTTTCAAAGAGTTGAGTCTCAATCTCGTCAATTAGAATTTCATCAAGATTAATATCATTAAAATATGTTTCGATATAAACTGGATCATGTTCAGTAAAAAAGTTATCCAGCCAGAAGTTTACATAGTTCCTTCCTTGGTTATAGCCACTTTTTGCAATTATTTGAAGCCTCAAATGTATTTTGTGATTAATACCGGCTAATTCGTTTACAAAGTTATGTAGTCCTGCAATTACTGGCTGTAGGTTTGTAAAATTTAAAAATGTAATTTTTATTGAATCGGTATGCGCTGGATATGTTTTAACGTACTCATTTATTTGTTCAGTTATTAACTTCGATAGAGCTGTATCAGAAATCATTTCTTTCGTATCAAAATCTTCATCAAAAACTAAATCCTCATCCAACATAGATTGGGTATTTAACGCGATGTCTGATGTTATTTCACCATGTAATGCAAAATATCCGAAAACCTTTTTTGGAATACGTGAATCATCTTTATCTGAAATAATAGTATCGACAGCAGAAATAATTGTTGACTGTTTTTCAACTTCCACTATTTTTTTATAAATTGTTGAAGTTGATACATTTTCATTATCAAATACTTCATTTATTACTATCCCTAATCCACGTCTTTGAAAAGATTGCTGCTCAATTATTTTCTCTAATAATGCAGGGTGATAAGGTGGTATTATAGCCCCTTCAAGCCTTAAAGAAGATAAAGCTATATCCTTATTAGATACTATATAAAATAAATTTGAAATTAAGTTTAAATGATCTTTTTCAACAGAATTTAGATCGTTAATAGATTTTGATATTTCTTTTGCAATCTTTTTATAGACATTAATAAATTTAAACGCATGGTCATTTTTAGCCGGATTAATCAAATTATATAAGCCATTTTCAAATAGTGAATTTATAAAACTTTCAAACGGCTTAACTAGGTGAATCATTTTAGAGTATATGATCCCGTTCCTTATATCTTCAGGTAAAGTAATTAGTACATTTATCAAGCTAATATTCATTCCGTTTAGTTGAAAATGAAATGATTCTTTGTCTGTACATTCAAGTAAGCCACCGAGACCTTTAATATAGAATATAGGAAGTAAAGGTGAATCTTGTCCTAGCTTAGTATTGATTTCTTTAAGGTGTATAAATGTTTGAAACCAATAGTCATTTGTATTAAATATCCACTTGTATTCATACTTTATATCTTCACCGATACGTATTTCAAAAATTATATTTGAAAGTTTTTGATTCGATGATGCAACATTTATATCTGTATCAGCAAATCTATTTATATCAAAGAACTCAACATCTTCAGAGTATTTAATGAACAATTTATCTTCTATTTCCTCATTTAGATATTCTAAAATTCCATTGGTAAACAAACACAAATTAGACCATTTTTCATATTTATCTTCATCATTGTTAAGTGTATTAGCAAAAGTAACATTCTTAACTAAAAACTCTAAACCTAGCTCTTGACCAATTGAAAATTTTTCAAGATTACTGTGTTCTTCCATTAATGTATTTATAATCATCTTAGAAAAGGCTTGAAGAGGTGCTCCGTAAATAGATGTAACTTTATCCTTTTTCGTCTTTTCTTTACTTATTTTTATATCAAGAATTTTATTAATAAAATTAAAATCCATTCTTGAAAGTTTAGGCCTAAGAATATCTACTTCTTTACCTTGAAAATAATCAAAAATCGCTTTTTTAAAGTCTTCAAATGAATCGAACTCCTTTTTTATTTGTTCCTCATTTTCTAATATCAAATCACTGTTATTTTGAACAAATTCTTCAAACTTTTTCTCTAGCTTAACAAATTTACTTTTGCTTAAACTATCTTTATATTCTGATCTATTGATAAACTTAGTTACCTTGGAAAGCAATTCAAATTTCCTGCCTTTTTTTAACTTAGTTAACTCTTTATCATCAATGGAATATATTGATGGTAAACCCCAATCAATCCATAACCTCTTAGCCAAAACATTTACTATATCTTTAGCTTCGAATATTGATTTACTTTTTAATTCTTCAACTATTTGACTTAACTTAAAAATATCCTTTGGAACTATTCTAAATAAAAGATTAAGAAAATTATTTATCATATTTACTTCATCTTTATCATCTAAGTCAATTAAATCTGAGAACCAATTAGAGTAATTGTCACCTAAACTGTTTTCAACAGCTTTTGGTGAAATAGTGAAGAAATCATTTAGTCCACCTTTATCCTCAACATTTTCAGTTCCCATTAGGAAAACAATTCCTGATAGTCCTTGAGTCCACTCATTTCTCCATTTAGTCATTGAATTTTCTTTATCGACGTAGTTATTTTCATAAAAATCGGAAATGAATTTATCATATAATGGATTTTCTTCGTATTCTTTAAACTGTTCAACTGAAAGCTTTGCAGTAAATTTAACATCTTTTCTTTCAGCCTTATTTTTGAAAATAGAACAAAGATTAAGATAAATAGATGGATGAACAAAATAATCTAATCTAAAGAGATGCCTATTTGATCCATTACTTTCTATTTTACTGTCTATTATTTTACTTATTTCGTTTATGTAAACGTTCATTAAAATCACCCCTTAAAAGGATTTTCTACAATTGATGTTGCATCTGATAAATCCCTTAAGAATCCACTGTCTTTCAAGGCTTGTTGAAATTTTTCTAAGTTTTCATCAAAAGGAGAAAAATCTAAATTTGGCTCTTCATTCCAATGTATCTTAGCCTCTTTTGGTCCAATAATTATTTTATAATGTTCATAACACTTCTCTAAAAAAGTATTTAGAAGCATTCTTTCCCCAGGTTCTATCAAGACAATTACTATTAACTTAATAAGGTCCTCATTAAAACTAAACCTCATATTTGCTCCCTTTGGGGGAACAATAAATTCGATATCTTTTCCTAGTTTTCTTATTAATCGATTGGTATCTTTCGATGCATCTTCATAAATATCTGGCTCAGATCTTTTTCTTTTTGCGTTTTCTATATACGTAGCAATATCAGCTGTATGAACAGCTCTAAATACATTTTCTTCTATTCTTAAATAAGATGAAGTAGCTCTTTTTCTTATTTGGCCATTTGGATTATTAGTTAGATCTATTATCCACTCCAGATTATCTTCATTTTCTAACTTTTCTGATGCCTGAAGACACATCATTCTCATTATCTGAAATATAATTAATGTTCCTAGAAGATCTATCTTTTCTAACGGATTTATAAGAGAATTTAATAAATTTCCCAGCTCCTTTACTGTATATACTGCTCGTTTCTTGTAATTGGCAGGAATCCACTCCATTGTCTTAGTAATAGGTGGACTTACTTCTGTGTGATTTGGGTAGTGATAATCTTCCCAAGAGCCTTGTAAAAAGTTAGAAATTATACTTAATTGGGGGATACCTTTAATTAATTCGCTTAAAAGTTTCTCCAGTTCTTCTTTTGATTCATTATTCTCAACTAATCCTTGTAGAACATGTAAATAATAAACTTCTCCACCTCGAGCCATAAAACTTCTTCTGTTAAATTCAAAGCCATAATCAACTTCGTCTAATTCATTTCCATATACTAAACTTTCCCGTTGTTCTTTACTCCCTATTGCTTCACTAAAAATCAGCTCTGGTGCAACAGGTAATAATGATTGCGCAAACCAGGACCGTTTCCCTATAATTGCATTAAATCCATAGAGAAGATCCTGAAGTATATCTAAAATAAAGTCTTTATCTAGACTAGTGTCTGAAATAGTAATTTTATTTTTTAAATAATCTCTATGATCATCAAGTGCATCTATATCAACATCAAACCTTTTATCAGGTTCACTTCTACTTAAAAATACAAATCTTTTTAATCCCATTCTTGGAAAGGGATAATATACAAGTTTTTCTTCTTTAAGATGAACCGGAAAGGAAAATCCTTCATCTTTTGTTTTACCCTCTGCACCTTTGTTCGAAATAAATACCAATAAGAATTCTAACAAATACTCATAGAAAGTCTGATCTCTAAATAATCTCTGTCCATAAGTTTGTATTTGGATATTTTGTTTTTTTACATTTTTATGGTTTCCCGAAGGAAAGACACTACTTTGCTCCATTATCTTCACCTCAACTATTCAACATACATTTCATTATTATCGACTTCAATAGAAATAACCTTCGGGCCAACATTTGTATGTACTAAAACCTCTGTCGTAATGATATCTGTATCATCATACCTATATGTCTCATAAATTCTAGATTTCATTGTATCAATACCGTGACTTAAAGAAGGATTTATTTTCGTAGACACAGCACCTTTCGAAATTTTATCCAAGTAATCCAATAACATAAGTGAAATAGAAAAAGTTTCATTGATTTTTGCAAATTTTATTTCTAAAGTAAAATGATTCTCATCCATATCAAAATTTGAGTATTTTGGTTCTTGACTTAATTTAATCTCTCTTTTTTCAATTTTCCCCTGAAGCAATTGTACATTTTGAAATCCGCTTCCTAATCTAACTAGCGGAAGGTAAATAACATCACTTACATTGTAGCCATTAAATGATCCAACAAATAGAAAATAAAGTGTTTTAGTTATTTTATTACGTAATACTCGAGTTTCACGCATCCCAATTTTTTTATTTCTAAAATGTAGGAAATCACTAAAAACAGGTGAGAAAAGACTACTAAATAAGCTAGATATAGACTCTTCATCATATTTACCAAAAAGGATTTGCATTCTCCTTAAAGCCTTTCGAAGCTCATATGGATCTTTTTCCGTTAGTAAGTTTAATGAACTATATGTATAATGTCTGTTATACTTTTCCCAAATAGGTTGAGCAATTTCACGTGCTTCATCTGTTAAGAATGAAAAATCATGTTTTACGAAAAAGGAATAATCGTTTTCTAATTCTTTTGAGTCCAATTTTAATTCTTGTAACTCTCTAATTGCCTTTATTTGATTTGCATCATCGTTGTTATTTATTCCAATATAACCAAAAAATAAGTTTGAAGAGTTATATCGAAATTTGTCTTCAAAGGTATAATCAGGTAAACCATTTCCATCTATATCACTACAAGATAAATTCCCGGTAATGGAAAATGAAAGGTGGGAAAGAATTTGCCTTACTGTAAGCCTTCTATCATTTTCAAACATCCATCTATAAAAAGCACTAATGACATGATTTACATTTTCGATATTACCACTTAATGTTTTATAGTTACTATAGACAGGGCATTTGGTACTATTTTGACATTCTTGACAAGGCTCCCACAGATCTTCTTCAAGTAGATTGTTAAATATTTTTGGTGCTAAAATGACATTATCAATACGGGCCATATTAATAAGAAGTATCTCGTTTCCTGCAACTTCTGTTTCAGTTCCATCATTGTTATCCATAAGTTCTAATAATTTCATTTCTACTTTATCACTATTATAAATTCTCTTAAAAGTATTCAGTAATGGACCTGTGTTAGATACAAGAATCGACGAATTCCCCTCTCCTTTCATATTTAGAGATTTCTTTAAAAGTTTATTTTGTTCATCCTCCGATAGTTCACTCATATCTTTTACATAAAAAAGAGATTTGGATAACTCTTCAGAATATATTTCATCATGTATTTTAAGGTCTTCATTGACTTTAATTAATTCAAATTGTCTTAAAATTTGATAAACTAAACTTGTTTTTCCGTCTCCTGCATGACCAGTCAGAATAATTGAAATAGGTTTTTCTTTTAATTTTTTTGCTAAATAGCCCCCTAGATTTCTTTCAACCCTTATTTTTTCATAGAACGGATTTGTAACTTGAGCTTCTGCTAACGCGTTTTCATTCGAACTATTTGCATTATTCAATGAATTTAAATATGAAATGTATTCATTGTCCATTTAATCCACCTCAATCTGATCGTTTATCCTTACATTTATAGATATTAAATTTATTCTTCATTGGCTTTGAGTTCCTGCCTTTTTCTTTCGAAGTCTTCTTCGGCTGCATGTTTCCATTGAGCTTCTAAAATCATATCAGACCATATATCTAGCGGTAAATTTGTTTTATTATATAGTTTTAACAACAATTGTTTTAATTGAATATCATTATAAAGACCATCGTAATAGTCTAGATATATAGCTTCAAGATTTTTGCTAATTTCTTGGATTTTCATTATTTCCTCCATAAAAATTCCAGTTGATAGTTATATTTTACCATAGATAAACTTAACATTAATAGTCCATAGTCTTTCAATAAATCATTAGCCCATTTTTATAGAAAAATACGCTCCACTTATAAAAAAACTTTTATTTTAAATATTTCATTAAGCTATTTATCTGAGTAAAGAAATGCCCCCTATAATTGAGACATTAGATTAAAAGGAAATAAAAGTTTATAGTGGCTACCCAGTTCTTTTACCTAACAAGCTCTCTCATCCAATCTATAAGCCCTGCATAGTCCTCCTCTAATACAAACCGTTTCCCTATTTTTTTCATTTCACCATCTCTTTTGAATGTTTGGTTCTTTAGTTGGCGAATTTCGTCTGCGTGTTTCTCTATGACAACTGCCATTTGTACAGTATCTTGGTAAATTTTATTCATGTCCCAGCATTCGTTTGGTATTTTTTCTGCAATGATACTTGAGCCAGATTGGTTGCCAAAGTGTACATTCCATTTGTAATGAAGAACACATTTAGTAAAATATTTATCTTGAATGACTTTAAACCAAGCACCCTGGAATACACCGGATAATTGAAAATTTGGTGAATAACGGTGATGACCGTTGCAGCCGGCTAATGTTGTGACGCCTGCTAAGTTTAACATTTTTACCATCATTGAAACTTGTGGATCTAAGTCTAATGCATTTACTTTAATGCCAAATCGTCTTTGTGCAAATGCTCTCCAACGGTAATGGTAACCTTCCATCCTAACTGGAAACTCCTGACCACGAACATTCATAATTTTTTTCATCATTGAAATAGGTAGACGGTTCAACAAAACTTGAAATTTGTTACTATCAACCCAAAATGTTGGAATGTTCAAGTTGCTTAGTAACTGACACACCATTTCGATATCCTCTTTAGTATTTTCTTTGGTTAGTACGATATTGTCGTTTTTCATTACAATAAACAATCCTCTCATTTGTAATGCCTCTGCTACACGCTCTGTTCCATTCATTAATTCTAATTTCATTAAGTTCATACTTATCATCCTCCTGTTTTCTTTGTACCCTAAGTATAAATAAAGACCAGTTACTATTTCGTAACCAGTCTAACGGAGGACAACGGATTGAATGTCAGATCTCCATACGTAACCATCATTTGTTGTGACTAACACGGACTCTGCTATATCTTCACGTCCCATTGCTTGTGATACCTTTTTTCGGATACTTGCTATGTACCTCTTTACCGCTGAAGCACTTACTTTACGATCATCCCATACAGATTCTTCAATTCGCTTTTTCGGGCAAGATGTCATCGAATGATCCATTAAATAACCGAGAATTTCTGCTTCTTTTCGCTCCAAACGAATATCATCTTTTATAGCACGAAAAAATTTATTTTCCTTTGTTAAATCTAATACCACACATTTCCCATCCATCGCATCGTCTATAACAGCCGTATAATCTTCTCTTGAAACAAACTTTCTTTTTTCATTTATCTCTTTTAATAAAATAGGTTCTCTGCGATTTTCTTTGATTCGATCAGAATATAATTCAATAAACCAGTCATGATCCGTATGTACATCTAATTTCCTTGCTTCTTCGAACAATTTTAGTGATTTTGAAATATACCCAAGTCTTGCATAACCAAGTGCCAAATTACAAAGTAGTTTAATCTGTTTGCTGCTGGTTATTCCTTTTTCTAAAGCTTCATTGCCATAAAATAAAACCGCTTCCCATCTTCTTTTTTCCTTAGCTAATACGAAAGACAAATGGTAAAATGCATCTGGTTTATTCGGTGCATGAATAGTGGCTAATCGCAATGTTTCATAGGCCCTAAGTTGGTTTCCTTTTTTTATTTTTTCGTCACGTCCTACTTCTAAATAAAGTTCAGAAAGTGTTATGGAATAACGAGGTTCCCTCTTATCCATTTGAATAAACTGTTTGTACAGTTCCACACCTTCTTCTAGCCAAGCATTGCGCTCTACACCTTCATCCAATCCATCACGTTCAAGCCAGTTATCCTCCCAATCTAGTAATTCCTCAATCGTATTTATTCTCATCCTAGTCACACCCTTTTATAGAACTTAGAGAAACCCACCTAAGAAAATTTATCAAAAACATCCATTTTAAATTTAATTAGCATAATCAATTCTTTCAAAATGAGGTTCACGTAATGTTAAGTGAATATAATCAAAGTATTCTGAATTACGAAAACGCCACCATAAGCCTGTGAAAGAAGCCCTTTTATTCATTGGAATATATAATATCTGATTAGTAGGGTTAATAATGGTATGGACAGTCTCCTTTTTTAGCCTTTCTGTTGGAAAATCTATAGCTAATTTAATTCCTTTTTTGAAGAAATATCATTTCAACTAACTTTCGTTACAGGCACATCTATGCCCCTTCAGATTATCGTTCAGGCAGTATAGCTTTTATCCTTGTTCACACTGTTTTATCTCGCCATTCAGTCGTGATTTGGTCAGCTGATCAACTTATGGCTTTACTGGCATGCTATTTTCTCCTTTGACTTTTGTCTCTGGATAAACCAGTTGATAACAGAAGTTTTGGTATTATTCTGCTGCATTGCAAAGTCCAGATTCATCAATAATCCCTTATGGGCGCACTGTACGTGATATCCGTTACCTATGACTGATTGGGTTTACTTACTTTAAATTGTCGGTCTAATATATTTTCACTGACTGGATGCTTATGTCTAGAGTTTGTAGTAGCCTTGTATTTTTTGATGGTATAAGACTTCCAATTATTCTTTGTCATGATACGAGAAACGGTTCGTTCACTTACCTTCATGCCACGTTTATTCAAGGTTTTGGCAATTTTAACACTACCATATCGTTGCTTAAATTCTAGTTGGGGATAACTTTTCCTGCTTTTTTCGTTGATCACTTTTTGGCCGGTTTAGCCACTTAAAGTAGCCGCTTTTCGAGACTCCCAGAATCATGCACATCTTCTCCACTCGGTATAGGGAGCGATTTTCATAGATGAATTCAAACTTTACCGAGGGCTTTTCGCGAAGTAGTGCATCGCCTTTTTTAAGATTTCATTTTCCTCTTTTAGATCACGTAACTGTTTTTGTAAAGCTCTCATTTCCGCATCAGGATTAGAAAATATTTGTGCTGCTTTTACTTCTAGCTGCTGACCAAACTTCTTGATCCAACCATGCAAAGTATTCGTATTTACGCCTGTTTCTCTTGCCACTTGTGCTACTGATTTATTGTTTTCTACGATATACTTTACCGTTTCTTTTTTAATGTTTCATCATAACATTTTCCATTTCCTCTAGCCATTTAGACACACCTCATTATAGTTTGTATTTCTATTATAACAATCTGTGTCTATTTTTTAGTCTAGCATCACAATATTTTTTGCATCAAATCCTAAGGTGAAATTTCTATATCATGTTTAATCAGTATATATACTATCTTTATTGTTTTTATCGACATATTAAGTTAATTTTTTACAAGATTAACAATCCTTCCATGTTATTACTAATGAAATACCTATAGATTTTTCTATATAAATCCCTTTTATTTTTTCAACATAAGCACAAAAATGGTCAACCTCTTTTCCTTGCGCTGATTATTACTGCTTAATAGGGGATTGTTCACGAAGACCGATCCTTTATGTCGATTTTATAAGTTGGATATATATATAAACAATATACAAAAACATTAAATTACTTTATCTCACTGCCCTTTATGCTCGGTAATGGCTTTAATTTAATTTTCTACCACTTTATTTCAATTTATTAATCTCTTTTTTTGTTAAATCATTCTACAAATAAAAACAATTTTTTTCAAATTCTACTAATATAAATGTTATAATTAATTGTATACTAAAAAACAAATTAAGAATTGTTTAACAGCCATTCAGTGAGGTGCAAGAAAGTTGAATATGAATAACGTTAAAACACAAAAAACATCTGATCGCTCTGCCTTAGGTGTTTTAAAAGCTGGTACTAATTCAGCAGAAACTAGTCGGAAAGCAATTCACGTGGCTATGTTTAGCGGCGGTGCATCTTCTGCATACGTTGCCTATCATATTGTTCAAAAGTACGGTAAAGAAAACTGTGTGTTATTTTTTACTGATACACTTTGGGAAGATGTTGATAACTATCGCTTTATGGAAGAAGTTGCAGAATATATTGGTATGGAGATTACCACACGTATTGATGGCCGGACACCTGAAGAAGTTTTTCATGATGTTCGTTTTTTGGGGAATTCTCGTATGGCAAAATGTTCAGAAGAACTGAAGGTAAGACAAACATTGATTTATCTTGAGGAACTTCGTGATGAGCATAATTTCGAGCCTATCCTTTATTTTGGTATTGGTCCTCATGAACAGCATCGTGCAATTAATTTACAAAACTTTTATGAACATAATCCAATTGAGCCAATTGAAACACGTTTTCCAATGATTGAAACATATAAAGAAGATTTAGATACAAAAGAAATAATACGAGACGAGTGGAAAATTGCTCTTCCTCGCATGTATGGTCTTGGTTTTTCTCATGCTAACTGCGCGGGACGCTGTGTTCGAGGTGGTCTTGGTCATTACGCTTTACTTTATAAGGTATGGCCGGACCAATACGCTGAACAAGAGGCTATGGAAGAACGATTCCGCGAAAAATTTGATAAAAATGTATCAATTTTGAAACGAGACAGTCGTGCTTTTACATTAAGAGAATACCGTGAATTAATGGAACGTGACGGTGTTGAAAAATATCTAAACGAAAAAGACGATACCATTCCTTGTGTATGCTCTTATTCGTAAAAAAAGCTCATCCACTAAGGGATGAGCTTTTTAGCTTTCTAATTCAGTTAGTAGTTTATAAATAATAAATTTCACTTCATCAGGAGAAATTGTTCTTCCACCATTTTGAATAATTCGGCTTACGTTGCTGTAAATTGTTTTTCCTTTTATAGACATCTCTACTTCTTTAATCTTCATAACTGTTTGATCACCCGTTACAATTTTCACCACTTTATCGTCTTCATGAAGTACTGTTAATTGTTTAATAGCAGAAATAAATGAATCGTAGGTAATATCAGACCAGTCCTTCAAATTAACGCCAACAGTTTTCTCAATCAAGTAAGTTAACCAATCTTCTGCTTTATTTACTTTCTTAATTGTTTCTGCTAGAACAGGATTTTCTTTTATTAGAGACGTGTTCTGCTTTTCCCATTCATTCCATTTTTCAACAAACCAAGTATCAAGTACTGTTTCTTCAATTTCTTTTCTTACGTTTATTAAATGATTTTCTAAAACTTGTTTAATGACAATGAGTTCTTGTCTTCCGCTGTCTTTTAATACTTTTTCAATGCGGTACGCAGCTTCTAGTGGATCTGTTTCACTATGACGAATTGCTTCTTTAAAAAGAAGAATATCTTCCGGTTGCATACCTGTAATTTGTGTAAATCGAGGCAATTTTCTAAGCCAGGACGTTAGAGAATCAAATAAAACAACAGGTTGAACAGCTAATTGCCCTTCAAAAAAAACTTCATTTAATAACTTTAAAGTATTTAATGTTTGTGATGAAAGTTGATAAATTTCATATTCATAAAAATCTACTCCCTGATCTAATACTTGGTACATTAGTTCAGCATTCATTTGACTGACATAAAAATCATTTGCATAAAAAGCCATTTGATCCCAATAATCCTTCAATAAAGCTGTTACTAAAATTGGGACAAGTGGACCACGCATACCAAATGGTTCACGAAGCAAAATATTATATAAATCTGTTATTTTCCCACGAGGATGTTGCTGAACAAACTCTTTTAGCCGTTTTCTCATCAAAACTAACTCTTTATTTTCTAAGTGATCTAGAGCGTAAAAGTTATAATTTTGATTTTTTAACAGCGTAGCATAAATTAAATAGTCTGGACCAAAACCTGTGATAGAGAATTTTCCATCAAATGCAGGATTGATTAATTCACTTAAAATCGAAATGGCTGCTTTTTTCTGCATGCTAGTTACACTACTTTTGTTAAAACCTTCATTCCTTACTTCTAGCGTATGCGGAAATCTTGTATACATCCATTTACTTATAAACGATTCTAAATCCTCTTTTGAAGTGAAAGGCGATAATTCTTTGCCATTAAAAATCCATTTAAGTGCCTTTTGATCAAATTTTTGCAATGGTTGTAAAAGCTGTTCAATATCATATTGTGCATTTTCAATTCTAATTTCTATCTCTGATTTTAAATTTTCATCTTGTTGCAAAAGTTCCTTATTGTCTAACAACGCATGTAGCACGATGAAATGGTCAATTTTTTCTTGAAGTATCTCTACATCAAGCGATGGAATACAAAAAAGAATATTTTCTTTTTTCTCTTCTTTTATTGTCTGCACTACTTGGTTAAATTCTTCATTGTCGCGATATAGTACGTAGACCAGTAAGCCATCACCGATAGAATGTACAGTAGAAAGTTGTTCTTTCCAGCTAAACTTTGCTTCAATATAACGAGTCATACTTTTATCGCTATTATAAGCAAGGGGCAAGTAATATTTATTCAAAAAAATACGATCAATATACTCAATTCTTCTTAAATCGTTAATAATAGTTGATTGCTTGTACTCATTTAAAAGAGCTTCAAATTCTACAAGAGAGCCACTATAAAGCTCATATGAATTAGCAAATCGATTAAAGCGAATTAATTTAGTATTCGTTAACTCGTTTACTGCTCGTTCGATTTCTTCTAGAGATAATCCTAAAGCAAACTGTAAGAATGATTTTGTAATCGGAAACGGTCGATTCACAATATTAATTAATGTCACAAGTTTCACAATTCGTTTTGCCTCTATTATAAGACGATAACTCATTGCCATACGATAAAATCGAAGTTCTTCTATTAAGTAAAAGGTTGACTCATCCGGATAAAAATAATCAAATAATTGATCAGCATAGTACCAACTCGAAATTTCGGAAGTCCTTTCATTGTCTGCTAAAAAAGTGTATAAAGTTCGTTCATTTTGTCCTAAGATATTAGACAACGTAGGCAATAAACGGATGGTTAGTGGATGAATTGGCTGGCATCCTTCTATGATTGCTCCATCAACTTCTGAAGATGTCATATCTGGAAACAAATTGTGTTTCAATATTTCATTTCTTAGGTAATCGAAATCCTCTACTAAAAATAAATTGCCACCTTCTGCTGTTCTTACGCTTTCTAAGATTTTAAAGGCTGACCGGTAAAACAAAGCGGGATCGCTTTCTAAACGATGGTCAACAAATCGTTTTTCTACTCTCTCGAGTTCAGATTTTGATAAGTTATTATTAGATGAAGCATACTGCCTCAAACCAGTATGCGTTATAAAAAGTAAGCCTAAATTTTGTATTCTATTCGAAATTTCGGCTAAATCTTGAAGTCCTTGCATTGTTTGATAAATGTTTGATTGATTAACCGTTTGTAAAAAACGACCGAACTCATCATATACAAGAAATATACCAATCTTTTTGGCTTTAAGCTGCTTTAAAATGTATTCTAATTGCTCTAAAAAAGACACATTACTTTCACTTAAAAACACAGCACCTGACGTTAGATGCGGATACATTTTTTTAAATTCAACAATGTATTCCTCGTCCCCTGTTTTAATTTGAGAAAGCATTTCAGGCAAAAGGATATTAAGACGATTACAGTATTCTTCTAAGCGTTTGTAAGTTTCTGGATACTCTCTTTGCCACAAAGAAACCATTTTTAAAATTTGTTCACTGTCGCCCTTTAGAGATATAGATACATCCTGCTCTTTTATTTGATTGATAACTGCTTCTAAAACAATTTGATCAAAATCACCAGACTTTCCAGTGATTGCAACTGGAATCCATTTTAACTCTTTCTTATTAAAAACTTCAGTTAACATTTCATAGGACTCTGGGCTAACCATTTTTACATTTTGTAGAAAATCCTTTACTTCTTTACTGTTTTTCCGAGCCGAAATTAAAGAAGCGGTTAATGCCCCCACCATTGATTTTCCGGCTCCATACGGACCGACCATTAAATGTGCTTTTTGCTCGTCATTCAAAATTCCTTTTAAAATAAAAGCTAAAATATCGATTTGGTTTACGTTAGGAACAAATTGCTCAAAAAGCTCTGCTTGTCCTATATCATACATAACGTTAATACTTGATTTAAACTTTGTCACTTATCTCACCTCTTCTTCATAAAAAGCTTGAATATAGGTGATAGGATCAATTTGCTCCTTGATTCGTACAATATCCAAACGATTAGTTCGAGTAAAAATAATTGGAAACTGTTTTTGCATTTCTTCAATTGTTTCCACAATCGAACTTCTATTCAAGTTGTAAACTTTTCCCCATAATTCCGGTGCATTTACTAAATCATCAATGCTTATTTCATATACATCATGTTTTTGAGTGTAGATCAACAAACTAGCAAATAACAACTGATAGTTCTTTGCATCAACTAATGGCATTTTTGTATAACTAGTCCGAAGTGTTTGAACAATTAACCCTAATTCTTCAAATGGGCTTTTTATTACATCTTCCGGTGTAGCATTTTCAAAGTTTTTCATTAGATAAGTTAAAAATAAACAATCAATATCTCTTTTTAAAGAGTTAGTAGACACTAGTTTGTCTTGCGTATTTTTAACCCAAGCTTCTAGCGCTTCTAAAACTGAATTTCGGTCGAAAACATCTTCTTTAAAATAGTTGAAAAACCAATACCATGTTGTTGCTATTTTTTCATTAGTAGTTAAAAAGTAATGTAACAGTCCTATTGTAAATTTTTTTTGCAAGTGAGGATCATAATTTTCTACTATTAATCCAAAATCTGTTAAATGTTGTTCAGTTATAGAACTTTTTATATCCTTCATTACATTTGTAGCATTCATCCAATGGCGAACAGATTTCGCCATGTTTTTCCCAATTCCGAGACGCTCAAAATGATCATCTTCATAAAAAAAACGAGGATTTTGTTTTACCTCGAACATTCCTTTATGAAGCCACTGAGGGCGTAAATAAAAGCTCTGATGTTGTCCAAATCCCATATTATGTCTACCACCTTCATGATAAAACGAATTAATCTCAAAAGAGACTAATTCGTTTGGTCTTTCTAATTTTTAAAATAATTCATTAAAGAAACAAACGCTTCATGATGAAGAAACGGACTTTTTCCTCGCAATGGATCGCTGTTTTTCTTTAACAAGAAGTCTCCTTTTCCCGCTAAATTCTCAGCACCACTTGTATCTAAAACAACATTCGAGGCTACTCCATCTGTTACTTTTAAAGCAAGTCGAGCCAGTAAATTGTTTTTAATTGTTGTATTAATAACTTCTGCTTTAGGGGACTGTGTGCAAACAATCATATGCAACCCAGCTGCACGTCCTTTTTGACCAATTCTAGAAATCATCGTTTCAATTTTTTTCGCCAGCTCTTTATCTTGAAGCATAAAATCAGCAAATTCATCAAAAACGATTACAATACGCGGAAGCTTTTCTTCACTGTTTCCTTGTTGTTCTGTCATATCGTTATATTCTTTCAAATTACGAATGTACTGCTTACTAAATAAAGTATACCGAGCTTCCATTTCTTCAACAAGAGTATTTAAATAAATAACTGCTTCTTCAATATTTGTTAATACATGACGTGTATGCTTAGTACCTTGAAATGGAATAAATTCTACTTGTTTTGGATCAATAAAAACAAATTGAAGTTCTGAGAAATCATACAAACACATCAAAGCAAAAACAATTGAATTCAAACTAACACTTTTACCGCTTCCTGTTGATCCAGCCACAAGCATATGTGGTTCTGTACCATTGAAATCAACAGTCATAACATTATTTAACGGGTCAAGTCCAACTGGAACAATAAATCCTTCTGTTAACTTTTCTTCTGAAACTTGTTCTCTGACAAGGTGCATAAACCGATCAAAATAAACAGTTTCAGGTTCTGGACGGTTAATATCAATATTGATTCCATTCTTATCATTAAATACAGTAGGTGCAGAATCAATTTTCAACCATAAAGCCATGTCTTTTGCTTTTTTCTCAACAGAAGTAATACTTTGGTTAGGAGGAATATTACCAATCACCCGAATAACGTTAGCACCAACAAGCGTACGATCTACTGTTAATTTAATGTTATTCAAATTGAATTTCGTCCGAAGAATTTGTCCATATTGCCTGCCTAGCTCTTCATCGGCTTTTGTTTTCTCCCTATCATTTTCAATCGTTCTCACACTTTTTAAAGCTATCCGTTCAGGATAACAGTGTTCTTGGTCACCATCAGTTGAAGGAATAATAACAGCTGGTGGATTTACTGGCATTCTAAGGTCATTTCTAGAATCCTCTTCGTCTTCTGTAGGATTTTTATCCTCGATCTCGTCATCTTTGTCACTATCTTTTATTTCTTCATCATGTTTCACGATAATATCTTTTTCATCAAGAAATGCCTCAAATGAAACAGACTCTTCAACCAACTGACGATTGGATTGCTCCGGTTCTTCATTTTCAGCTTTTAACGCTTCTAATATATAAGAGCGTGTAAATGTTTTAGTTACAATATCATTATTTTCTAATACATCTACATAATGACCCAATTCAATTTGTTCCTTAGTTTCAAATGGAACATCTTGTGAATAGATATACGCATTAATCTCTTTTTCAAATAAAAATTGCACATTTGTATTTGAATTATTTTTTAAGTTTTCTAATATTGCTAATTCTTTTTTATTGTATGCTCTTGTTTCTATCAACAGCTTGATAATCGTACCAAGCCTCATTTCTTTATCAACGGCCACCATTTCAAAATCAAAAAAAGTTTTCAACACTTTTTCGCCGCTTAGTAGCTGTTGGGCTGCATCAGCTACTTCTATTTCATAGGAATTGAAGTGAACTAATTTTAGTTCAACTAACTTAAAAGAAATCAAATATTTTTCTTCTTCTGGATTATATTGTATAGATACCTTAAGTAAATCAGGGCGTTTCTGGTTTCTGCGGAACCAATCAAGTTCATCACACATACACCAAAGAACTACTTCATTATCTTTTACATTTTTTTCACGCAAAACGGTTAGGTAAACAGATAAAAGCTCATGAATAAATTTCCCAGGTCCTAGCGATCTTAAAACAGAACCACCGGATAATTGCTTTACCTGATGAATTACATCCCGAACGACACTTTCATCAATAGCTTTAATTGATAAAAGATCTTTTAATCGATTTGATAACCGTTCATGATAATAATAATTCTCCGTTTGATCCATAAAACGCTTAATTGATTCAGATGAAGAAACAAGCACTTTTACTTCTTCTTTTCCTTTACGATCAATATGATATCTGATAATATTTGCTTTATTTGTCACTTGGCTAACAAGCATTGGATCCATATATTTATCATATGTAACAACCCAATTGAATTTTTCATGAACTAAATTGTATAAAGCATTTTTTTCCGTATGAGTAATTTGAATATGTCCTCTCAATACTTGAGTAACATTGCTTTCGCTAACAGTAATACCACTTTGCAAAACATATTGTAAATCATAAAAGCGCTGCAATAACAAAGGCTGACTATCAGAAATATAATTGATTAATCTTGTTCCTTCTTCTGAAGACCGGTAACCTGTTTCATCAACAAATTTCCAAGCTGTATCTTCTAAACGGCAAGTTTTTAACGGACGCTGATGAAAACTTTTTGGCACATTTAAATTATGTTTTTGACCAAAATAATCCACAAAAATGGCAATATCAAAATCAACCATTGATTTTGTTAGTGTTTTTTCAAGATTTCTCTCAGAATGATGAGGCATCACATTAATTTCAAGCTGAGGCAGTCCTCCTAATAATGGAAGAGGCGTAATATACTCTTCTTTCGCACTAAGCCATTGATTTAACTCATCATATAAAACAGCTGCTTTTGATGGACTATGCAGAGTGACATTTAATTTTTTGATGTCCCCTTTTTTCAAAAGCATTTCAATTGCTTTTTTAACATAATCCAAGTTTGTTACATAGAGGAATAAAATATCTAAACTGTCTGCAGCATATGGATAAATTCGGACATAATCTTGTGCAATCTTTGACATTTCATTAGCAAAGTTTGCTGCTTGATTTGAATCACTTTCTTTCAATTCCTCTATGACATACATACCTTGTCCATAAGCTTCTTCTTGTTCAAAGAAAAATACATTTTGATCACCGGTAGACAAATAAGCTGGTGCTAACTGAGAAAGCTTATTTTGTTCATATGCTTTGTATTGCTGAATGTCTTCAATCGTCCGGGCAGGATTAAGACCATGAGAAGTATCAGAAAGGTTTTCAATTAACTTGCCAAAATGCACAAGCTTGTATCCATATGCAATAAAACGTACTGGATTAAAAATCGAAATAATTTGTTTTGTAATTTTCTTAACGCTCGATAAGTTAGTGCTTTCTGTGAATTCTACAACACCCATTTTATTAAGAAGACCATGCACTTTTCGAACAGCTTGAACATCTGAATACGTGTTTTTTAAATATTCCTCTATTAAGGAAGCTGTCTCTTCAAGTAATTGTCTTGTCCAGCCTTGTTCAATAGAACGTTGAACCATAGTTAAATACTGTTTATTAAAAGTTGAAAAAGCCTCAATATGAGGAATTAATTTTCGATCACTTAACTCACTTGCTGCTTTTATTTCTTCCAATTCTTGTTCAAAAAATTTCGTGTTTTTTTGCAATGAATCTATTACCACATACCCAAGTTTTCCATTATGAGCAATCTCATCATAAAAATCAAAAAAGCTATTGTTCTCTATTTGAAAAGCTGTAGTTTCAATTTTAAAATTAGTAGAATCAAGCTTTTCTTCATTCCTCATTAAGTTAATATCAAATGATATGAGTTCTGGTAATTGAGTAGCTTCTGAATCTTCTTCATTAATTTTCTCTATTATAATGTTATTCGATAATAACGAAATTGCTTGAAGATGATAATTTAAAAAATCCAAGTATGCTTTCGGTACTACTTCTTTTGATGTTTTTGAAATTTGAAAAGAAAGTTTCCCATAAAAATCTTCTTCCTCAACTTTTTCTATCATAACTAGCATTTCCGAGAATAAACCTTCTAATAATCCTACATACTCGGAAGGATTTTCAAGCTTGTTTTCCACATTGACAATAGATTTAATGATTCCTTCACGTTCAATATGATCGGCAAACTCTTCGCGAAAACTCCGAACTGCTTCAAGGTCTTTTTTTTCTAAAACTGCTTCTACACCCGCATCAAACTCTTGTTCTTTTTTCCGCTTTTCTTTTTCTAAATGTTCAACTTCTTCTCGCGTGCTAGCTTGTTCAATTTTTTCACTGTAACTTGTTAACATACGATCACGAACATTTATAAGTCGATTCTTGATACCAGTAGGAAATTTAAAATTAAATATTTTTTCAGCAGCAGAATAAGGAACTTCTAAAAAGTCTTTATTTTGCTGGTACACAAATTCAGAAGCTTTTTCTAAAAGCTGTGCCTCTTTCCCTTCAAACAAATCCCATACGTCACTTATATAACCATTTTCTTGTTCATTTTGAATAAACAAATCTACACTTATTAACATTTTCTCAGGATCTAAATAATGAACATTGCTTTTACGTAAATGACTAAGTAAGTAATTTTTTTGAATTGATTTTTTTAAAATCGCTTTGTTATCTGTGCGAATTAAATCATCTTTAAACAATCTTAACTGATCTAAAGACAGACCGATTCTTTCTGACATCAACAAATGGTTTGCTTGTAGAATAACTTTTTCTAAGAAGTTTAGCATCAACGACAACTGAGAGTCCGTTACAGTTTGATAGACAGATAAAAATTGGAGCAGTTCATTGACTTCAGACACGGATAAAAGATCCTTATTCGTCAGCATGTCAGAAAGAGCTCTAAAGCCTTGCTGTGATAAAAGTTGTGATTCATCCACGGAAACAATATCTTTTAAACTTTGAGCTTCTGGTGTTTTTTTATTCATTAGCAGGATAAGTGCTTGTCCAGATCGAATAAAGTTACGAAGCCACACACTTGTTTCATGACTTTGACATGCAAACCGTTCAAATCCATCAATAGGAGCAACTGTTTTAATAACCGGATCATAGGATAAAGCAATTTCAGATTGCAATTCGTTTATGGCATTCAAAATTGCTGGGCTATATTCATTACTAATATTATTTATTTTTAATAAAACTTTTTCTGCGTTTTTTGTTTTGTTTTCTACTAGATACGATTTAATATACTCTGCTATCCAGTAACCTAGAAGGAGCTGTTTATTAATTGATTGTGTTGCATCCATCTAATATACTCCTCCTTCTTTTGCCATGTACGGGTTTCTAATAAGGGCTGTTGCATCAGAATATTCCTGTAATAAGCCATTTTGTTTCAATTTTTGCCTTAATTTTTTTTCATTATTTTCAAAAGATCGCAAATTCACACCTTCTCGTTCATACAAACCAGAACGTTTTGCTTCTTCCGTCCCAATAACAATATTGTATCTCTCATATAGCTCAACCATAAAGTCATGAAAATCCATTTTTTCTGCTTGTTCTAATGTTGCATATACAAGGCTACATAAAAACTGATCAGACAGCACATATCTTGCTCTTACTCCAGGTCCTGTTGTAATAAATCCTCCATCTCTTGCTAGAGTTCTTGTGATCGGAAGCTGCTTTTTTGCTAACTCATCACGTGAAAATTCAATAATTTTTAATTTTAGCATTTTTATTGCTTGTTGTTCATCAGGATTTTGAATCGCTTGAATCAATGCTTTTTTCTTTGTTCCATGAACCGACTTGTACTCTATTTGCTTTAAAAATTCTTCGTATCTATCTTCTTCTTTTTTAGCTTGACTTTGCCCAGCTTTTTCTTTCCATTCACGCAGTTTTTCTACTGCCGTTTCCTCAGGAAGCAACTTGCTTAAACGAACCTCTGTATAAGCGTCAAACCGTTTTTGAATAGATGTTTCATGCTTACTATGTGAATCTTGAGCTAGACGCTTTACATGGGAATCCTGACCATCTAAACAATCAATAAAGTAAATGTTTTGTTGTTCACTTTCCTTTTCCGCTTGATAAAGCATATACCGATGCAATTGAAAACAAATAAGCGATGTAAGAAGCCCGAATAACTCATATAAATCAATATCTAGTTGTAACAGCGCATTGAGTTCTACAGCAAAATGATGATAGATTTCTAAGTTATTATCTGGAAGCTTAGGATATTCTCTTGTTTTATAGTTAGGAATAATTCCTTCTAAAGAGGGATCCTTAATAAGCGTTGCTGGATTTTGAGGATGCTTTAAATCAATTTTATAATCGTCTCCTAAATTCTCACAAATACGATCTACTACGCCTGTAATACTTTTATTTTGACGCATAATTGATTTTAATCTGGATTCAATTTTTTTTCGTAATTCTATATCATTTTCTGTTCCATATGTAATCATTAAATAATATAGTTCTCCACCTCGCGCAAAAAAGTTACGTTCAAAAGCCGTTTTTTTACTTTGTTTATTTGTTCGTAATTCGAAGTAAAGAAGAGACTCGTGCAATGGAAATAACATTGTCGCATACCAGGATCGATTTAGCATTTTCCCACTAGAAGTGGTCATTTGAACGGTTAAATTTTTAAAAAACGACTGTAAATCCTCAAGTTCTGAAGAATCTATCCCTAAGTCATCAATAATATCTTTTTTTCTTTTTTCATCAAATTCGACATAATTAGAAGAATCATCTTTTGTCTTAGCGCCTTCTTTTGATCCTTCAAAAACAAATTTTCTGAATTCCTCCATTTTTTTTCGAGCATAGTATTTGTTGCCAAACTCATATTCAGTACCAGCCATAATATTTAAAAACTCAAGCGTATATTCAGGACCGCGCTGACCATCTTTAAAACGATGTCCCCAAATTTTTTCAGAAATTTGACTAGAAAATTGAATATTTTCTTTTGCGGCTTCCATCTCATTCACTTCACCATTCATATTCATCTTCCTCTTCTTCCTCTTGTTCTGTCTCATCATCAGTTTGAATTTGTATTTCTTTTAAAACAAATGCTCCGTGAGACGTATCAAATTTTAAAATTTTCAACACAGAACCTTCAGTCTGACTTAAAGAAATTAACTTATTTCTGAAATTATTTAACAATATTTCAATGTCTTCTTTTAAGACATTAAACATTCCTCCATTTGCTAAACGAAGTAAGTATTCAAATGTTAAGAGGTTAATGTTTAATGTGACACCTTTAATTTTCATCGTGAAGTAAGATGCCTTACGATCTAAATTTAAATCGCTTGGTGAAACTTCAAACCTTATATCTCCCGAATTAATAACATCATGGACAAATAAATTTTCAGAAGTAACATATAGAGCATGAGAAGGAGAATAAACCAACCTCTTAGAAAAGTATGTGTTTACTCCTGATACTAAATCTCTTTTTATATCTAACGACATTTTTTCCGGTGATTTTAAAATATCAAGGAATATTTTGCGATAGCGATAAGGAACTAACTTTTCAATCGACTTGCTACTTTTATACTCAAAATAATACTTTCTACGAAGACGAGGCAACCATTTTTCCGCTATTTTTTTTCCTTCATCTTCATCAGAGCGGTAATTCAAACGGTATTTTCTTAACTCTTCATAAAAATATCCATATTCCGTATCAATACTTTCTCCAAACAGTTCCTGATGTGAAAGGCTAGTTTCTTGATTAGATAAATCGCCATTCATAATAAAGTCATCAATCATAGAATCTGATAAATACCCTGGGTCAAATGCTCTCATTTCTTGAATTCCAGCAATTTCTTCAAAAACTTCTTTTGCAATGTTGTGCCCAAAAAAGTTTTCATAGTATACTTTTTTTGCTTGTTGTTGCAGTTCTTTTGAATCCGAATTATGAATATCTCTGCAATATAAACCGCCTGTATGTGTATAAGCTAGATGAATAAGCAATTCTCGCATTGTCATATGTCCATGTTTACCATCTAAAGAACGATACACACCTAACAGGCGACCAGCTGTTTTTTTAGTTGAAAGCGCCCGATGATTATGATTAATAATGCACTGTTTTTGTTTATTACATCCTGAACACACTTGCCAATTCTCTTCCTGATTCCATTCACTTATAATTCGTTGTGCATAAACAGATGAAGAAACATGAAGTAAATTAAACACTTGTAATTGATCAAACTGCTGCTTATGTATTGGTGAAAATTGTGGAATGATAACTTCTTTAAGATTTGTCAATTCCGGGTATTTTGTTAAAAAATATGTAAGCTTTCCTTCATTAGCAGCAATTAAATAATAAATTTTCGTCAAACTAAGTAATGATTCTTGCAATCTTTTTAACTCTTCAAGGATTATATGATCCTGTAATTCTGATAAATCTTTAATAATCCTAATTGTATAATTATTAACAACAAACTCGTCAATTCCACTTTCTGGCCACCCTTGGAAAGTTTTTTTAGAAATTGCTTCATATACATTACGGCATATACGTGTTTTTCCATCACCTGCATTACCAGTAATGATGACAGAACGAGGTGCTTCTTGAAATATATTGATAATTTGTTGATTTATATTTGTATCAATATTGTATTGAATAGTAGTAGTATGTTCATCAAAAATTTTTGAATAATCTGCAGTCGTTAAGTCATACTGTTGCATGAAGTTCACAAAAGGATTTATCTTTTTTTCTAGTTTTTCAACTTGTTCCATTTTACTTTCACCTCTAGTTGGCATATCCACGATGTACATACCAAATAATTACATTTACTATTTTTATATTACTATCTTACCATATAATCCCGTAATTTTCCTGCTCTTTTGTGTGATTATTTCCAAAAAAGACTGAAACAGGTATTATTCTAAGTTCCCTAGTGGAACCGTGAATAATAGTTATTTTCACCTAACAAAGATGGCAGAAAACCAATTGTTTTAAATTCTCTAATTTCTTTTCTTTAAAAAACAAGGTTAGCTATGCCAACCTTGTCTACAGTCTGAAAACTTGATATATTATTTTTTTCTTTTACTTGCTATATTTTAGATACCTAGAATGATATTAAAAATTAATAGTTACTGAATTTATTGATTTATGTACTTATTCTAAATATTTTTTAATATTGAAAATAATTCAATTTTTCTGTCTAGTCCCATTTCCTCTAAATTATTTTTCAACCTGCTTTTTGTTCTATAGCATCTTTTTGGATAATGTTATTCTTTTCTTTATAAAGTTGACCTTTTTACCGCTATCACAAATAGAGAACACGGTGTTATTTAATTAATTACATCATTATTTGTACATTCCTATTAACTTTTCAAATTTCAAACCAATATTGCATTTATTTTAATACGATTTTCTTGTTATATTACTTCCTGTACCTGCAAAATACTCATTTTTATTTCTCAGTCCATCTATATTTGGACTATGGAAATATTTAAATTTATCTGCTGCTATAAAATCATTCTTTTTTGCTTTCTCAATAATTTTATGAATTATGTTTCTATCTTGGCTTGATGAAGATAGAGGATTACGACTTGTCACAATAATGCTATAGTACATCCCTTCTAACTCTTTGCTTATAAAAGTAGACGTTGATTCAATGAAAATATCACCGCTTAAAATTTTTGTAAATGGTAAATCTAAAAATACTGTCCAACTTACCAATTTATTTTTAGGACTAAAACCTATTTTTAATACATTATGAGGTAACTCCTTAATCACTAACCTATCCGGAACATAACCAAAGGAGAATTTTATATACAAGTCTTCTGCTAACTTAATAAACCCTTTATTATTAACTTTAAAATTTAATGTAGAAATTAAAAGTCCTGAATGATCTTTACTTGACAAAAAATCCAATTCCTCATATTTCAAAGCAACTTGTAAACTATTCTTAACCTGGTTCCAATTAATACTTAAAGGTGAATTCTCTTTTGTATTATTGTGCATTAATTAATCTTCCTCCCCTTACTATTTACACATTAGTCAATTGGATAAAATTTCACAAGAAAATTATACACTAAAATAATAGTATAATAGTATAATAGTCTGAATTTTAAATTTTCTAATCATTTCAACCATCCCATTTTGATTCACTCTCATACACCTTAACATCATATTTTTTGAAAAATTATTAATATTTCTCATAACATGATTACGTTTTTTCTATTAATTAGATTAATTTTCATAACGCATCAATTAAATAGTTGTATTCATCAATTGGTTTATTGATAAACTTACCTTCTTTATTTTTATCCCATACATAATTAGCTAATTCCATAGCAAAGTTTGTACAATTTGGGTGAACGTAAATGGTAAATTGCTGCAGGAACTGAATACCTGCTTTTACACTGTCCGGTCCTTTTTCAGCTAGCTTAATCTCTTACGTACACCATAACGCCTAATCTCTTCAATACTTTTCTTTTCTGCTGCATCAGCAATAATCATTTCCTTGCTATAACCCATTCTTATAACCTGTTCAGCTATTTCATTATTTATTAAGCCCTTCTCATACATTTCATCAAATAGATAAATCTCTCTTGCTTTAACATCGACGAGAGCACATGATAATGTACTTGGGTCCACTGTAAATCCAAAGTCCATACCAAAAGCAGATTTAATGCCAGATCGCTTAATAATTTCATTTTTATCGAATAGTTTTTCATGCCAATTGGTGAATATAGCACCTTCGGCAATTCCCCATTCTCCTAAGCCTTCTATTTTATAACGTCTTGGGTTGTTCTCCAAATAATACTCTATCATCCTCACCAAGAAACTCATTACACATGTAATTGGTTGTCATGGCTAGAGTATTATCTACTTGAACGTCAAAGAATCTCCGTTTAAGCCAGTGCTTTTCATTCCAGGAATTAAAGCTGATGCTGATCTGCTTGAAGTAACCAGGAGGCAATTCACCGCGGATAGACATATCCACTTTGTCAAAGTCATCCTCATTTAATATTTGGTAGGCTTCTTCAAACCAAGCAAAACACAAATAACCCACTTCAACCGTAATAGAGGTGATACTCATCGGGTCATCTAAACCACGAAAAAGTATCTTCTGGCCAGTAGGTTTATACCTTATTTCTAATGGACTAGTTGTACAGTGAAATAAATGCTCCACTCCCAGCTGTCGCATTGCCCATTTCAATATGAGCGTAAGTAGAATCCTTATGATCCTTGAACACTTTACGAACAACCAATAGATTATATAGCAGATACTCAATTATCCTATAAATCATATTTAATGCTGTTGTTGTAGATTTTTTTGAACCACGACCGCCTTTAACTACTCGGTAACGCCCTTTATAGTTCCAGTACTTCCCGTATCCCTTACCAACAACTTTTTTCAAACTTATTTTGATTGGATTAGTCATCATCATTAAGATCGTTCACAATCATCACACTCATACCAGTATCACCATTGTTAGAAGAGGCCTTAACTTTTTCAGTATCAGCTCGAATCTTATCCATTTGCAGATTCATCATTTCTAATCTCATACGTCTTTCATCCGCTTCACCTGCAATTGTCACAAACTGTTTTATTAAGGATCTTAACTCTCCCATTGCTCTTGATTGTGCATTTAAGAAAGTAGCGTGGCGATCCCATGCAAACTGAAACTCTTCTTCTATAACTGTCTGTTCAACACCGCCACCCTCTTCTTCAGGGCGTGGATAATATTCATATTTAGTTTTTTTCAACTCTTTAATCATTTCATGCTTATCCTGCACCAGCATAATCTTTTGCGCTCGAATAATAGTGGCATACTGTATTTGGTCCCATATTAACTCTTTTGGAGAACACTCATTTATATGCTCCATTATTTCTAATGTTTCATCAGGAAGAAATTTAGCAAAGAGTCCATGAGTAACAGCATTGGAATTACCTTTAAGAGCGGCACCACCACTATTGCCTTTAGCATTAATATTTCCTTTTGGTGCACCTCGTTTTTTTGTGTGCACACTTTTTTCTTTGGGTGCATCCCTATCTCAATTCCAACCATATCGTTTTTTCCATGACTTTACAGTATTAATGGAGACACCATATTTCTCTGCAATATCCTTATATTCCATGCCCTTGACATAACCTTTCTCAGCTTGAACATATTTTTCAGCCATGCTACATCACCTGCCACCTCCGATATTTATGTTTGTTTTGGACAAAAGAAAAAGCATCCCAATTCGGATGCTTATCATTCAATCTATTTAGTTTCTTATCCTTGCAGTACTTACTCTTTTAACATAGGAAGAAAAATGCTTATGTAAGAATTCCAAGAACTTATTATCCTCAAAATCAACTAATTTTTCATCAAACACATAAAGCTCAACTGCATTATCACTATGTAAATATATCCTTGTTAACCCTCTTGTACCATCTATCTTATATGGAATATTAAGTTCTCTTAACTCTTGCTCATCAATATCACCTTTATTATGATCCATTGCTACATGCAGAAAGTTTTTAGTAGCATCTAACATCATCCATCGTTTACTCTGTTCATTAGGAATAAATGCATTGACTCTTTCTTGCTTAAATCGTTCTTCTTTCAAAGAAAAATCAAATCTAATACTAGGAATATTATCTTGAATCACCTGAATTAGCTTCTCTCTGAGTAAAAAAGTATCTATGTAAATTCCCCCTTAAATTTATTAGATATACTATTCGACAAAAGGAGATATTTTCCTGCAATTAACTTTTCATAAAAATAAATTATATAAAAATTCCTTTGAATTATAAGAGTAAATTATAATCGTCTATAAACCCTTGATACAACTGGATTTACCCATGATATCCCCATTGATTTTCTTACTGGAATCCATTAAACTTTTTATTAAAGAGAGAGGCCTCTATTTAGGAGGTTTACAATGCTAAAAGAGCTATTTTTTAAAAAACTAAGAATAAAGATATGGATTAACGACAAACCTATTTTAATTATTGATATCTATTTAATCATTTTGTTTATCATACTATTGATTCTGCTATATACAAAGGGCGATTCAAATACTATAGAAATGCTTGAAACATTGAATAAATTGCTTGAATAATTACCAATTAAAACGACAAAATATGGTCTCTCTCCCTCAATGAGGGGGTTGAGACCTTAAATAAAAATAAATTATAAATGTGGTTTTAGATTTTTATAAAAATAAATTAAACCGCAACGAAAAAGACATCTTCCTATTTGAATCGGTGTCTTTTTTACTTCATCTGAGATAACCACACCCCCCTCGTGGTGCATGGCCATACATAACTATATACTTCACCTTTACAGCTTTGGATAGCAATTTTCAATAAAAATAAATTATAAAATGCAGGTAAGGATTTGCATCTTACATGATAAAAGGGTCGACCACGTTTATGCTCCAGCTTATCTTATTTACCGTGTGGTGTAGGTTTAAAAGGCCTCTGGCAGAATATAAAAATAAATTATAATACCGAGAAAGGTGAAGTTCTCGAACAAAAATAGAGGAAACAGCTTGTTAACTGCCTACCCGTCCTGCCTTCCGTTTTACACTGCCACTTTTTCTCCGTGCAAAACTTTGGAAAAAGTCGTATTTGTGCCGATTTGCGCCTTTATGTCGGAACGAAGCTTGTCCACAGAATCTCTTGAAATTTCTAAATGAACCGCTATCTGCTGCCTTGTCACTCCACTTAGCATGCAATCATAAACAATTCTTAATATCTCTCTATCTAGAACAAACAAAAAAGGCGGTGATATTATGGAAATTACTTTATCTCATTAATTCATTTGAAAACATTCAACAAAGGTTGGTCAACTATCCGAAAAAGCTTTGAATCAAATATTATTCCACATAAAGGAGATTTTATTTCTGATAGCATTTGGAAAGCTGACGATGAGCAAGAAATTTTGTCCGTTATTATTAATTTAATTACTTTTAAATATTCTTTATTCGAATGTAAAATCTTATGAACTACACTATGCAATTCCGTATGAATAACCCCATGCAAATTAGCAAGACTGTTGGATAGTCTATACTTAGTTGGACAGATATTTTAAGGTCAAGTAGAATGCGAATAAGACAATCAGAGGAGAATCTACCATGACCAAAAAAACACGCCGAACTTTCACCGCCGAATTTAAACAACAAATGGTGCAACTATATCTGAACGGAAAACCAAGAAGAGATATTATTCGTGAGTATGAGTTAACGCCTTCTTCACTAGACAAGTGGATTAATCAACATCAAATGTCCGGGTCCTTTCAGGAGAAAGACAATTTAACTCCTGAATAAAAAGAACTAAATCAATTACGTAAAGAGCTAAAACAGCTACAGATGGAGAATGATATTTTAAAGCAAGCAGCGCTGATACTAGGACGAAAGTAAATGTGGTAAAGAACAATCAGCACAAGTACTCGATATCAGCAATGTGCAAAGTCCTACAACTTTCAAGAAGCACTTATTATTATGAGACAAAGGAAAGACCGTCAGAGGATGAGATGACAACAAAAATCATCGAAATCTTTCACTTAAGCCGAGAAAACTATGGAACTCGTAAGATAAAGGTAGAATTTAAAAAACAAGGATTCATCGTTTCTAGACGCCGAATTGGCCGGATTATGCGAGAACAAGGTTTAGTTTCAGCTTACACAGTAGTCCACTTTAAACCGCATTCTGCCAAGTGTAATGAATCGAATCAGCAAAATGAATTGGATCGGGAATTCCACCAAAAAGAAGAGTTAACAGTAGTCGTAAGTGATTTAACATACGTAAGGGTCGATAAAAAATGACAATACGTATGTGTATTTGTTGATCTCTTTAATCGAGAAATTATTGGATATAGTACGGGCCCGCACAAAGATGCAGCACTTGTATACCGTGCCTTTTCCTCCATTAAGAAGGACTTGCGAAACATTCCATATTTCCATACAGATCGTGGAAATGAATGTAAACATAAGCTGATAGATGAAGCCCTAGAGACATTTCATATTACGCGATCATTAAGCAGGAAAGGCTGCCCATATGATAATGCCGTAGCAGAAGCAACCTTTAAAATCATCAAAACAGAGTTTATCAGAAAAAGACATTTTACTAGTTTAGAAGAATTATCAAAGGGATTATAAGGCTATGTCAATTGGTTTAATTACATCGAATTCATGGAACCTTGGATTATTTAAGCCCAATCGAATATAAATGGAAACACCTTAAAAAAGTTGTCTAGTTTTGTGTTGACATACCAAATGTATCAATACATTATGTAAGTGAAAGGTTAGGACATAGTAATATTGATACAACTATGAAAAAATATGCTCACTTACTAAATGAACGACTTATTATAGATGAACAAGAAACAGTTTATATATTCGATAAGATGGCAATATAACTCTCTTGATAACAAAATTATTAGTTATTCTTTGGATTATTGTAATATTAATAGTAACCAGCCACTTACAGTATTTTGTAAGTGGCTGGTTTTTATTTCTTTAATCATATGATTGTGACGAGAAGATTGTCTTCCGCAATCACACCGATTGTGGAGATTCATTATCTATAGAATAGTATCGTTGTACTTCGCAGCAAAAAAATTGTAATTTATAGCCCCTGTATCACTATTTACTATTTGAGAAGAGCCTTAAAGCTTCTTAAAATTTCTATACTTCTATCCGTATCTCGATTTTTTCAACTTCATTAAAAGTAATACTAGTAATATTCTTAATTGTTGGTTTAAAATAAGGTTTGGTGAAAAGATTGATTAAACCTCAATAAGATTCATTTTTTGATAAAGTTCTTTAATATCTTCCTTAAAAAGGTTTACATCATTCAAATTTGACCATTTATAAAGATTCTGAAATAACTCGGTCTCTATAAAATATCTTGCTTCATAAGACATAATAAATGAATCTTCAATAGTATTATAATCAGACAATGACTTTTTAGTGCTTCTAAGAGCTTTTTTTAATAATAAGAATATAATATTTGATAAATCATGCCCATTTACTAGTTGCAGAAAATCGTATTCTTTGTTTGATAACTCGTCAAACTTCTCATGCACTAACTCTTTATCAGCTACTTGACTAGATCTACTTAATGAATAGTTATAAACAGTATTAATTAATTCTTCTTTACCTTTAAACTGTAATGTTCTCTCATCTATAAAATTTTTGTATTTCAGTGTATTACCATCTATATTTTTTGGCTTAAATGCCAATCCAAAACTATGTAGGTAATTCGCTAGTTTTAATAAACCTATTTCTTTAGCGATATTTAACAAAGTCGCCCTTAGATCTCTTCCATTCAAAAACTCTTCTAACTTATCCTTTTTAACATAGATATATAATAGCGTCTCTAATGCTGGTGATTTAAACATCATTACTTCGCTATCATGATAATCTGTTGAAAAAACACTTGCTATTAACAGGTCTCTCTCCGAAATTTTGGAGAAATCCGTATCTACTATTCCTATTTTTTCTTCGAACTGTCGTTCCTCTAAAATTTTTATAACTTCTATAACTTTTTCCTTACCCCCAACTTGTTTAATTTCTACTGTATCACCAACATTTATGAATTTATTATATAGATTAAAATCTTTCATACCCTCAACAATTAAATATGTCCCATTAAATGTGGTATCTTGCATTATTGCATTTGCTGTTCTCTCGGGTGTCATATGCTCAAACATTACTCCACCCCTAGTAATTCAACTTTTAAATCCCAATTATTTGATATAATATCTGGGGAATGTGTAGCTATAAGAATATCTAGTTTATTTAAATTGTGTATTTCTTTCAAATCTGAAATAAATTTATTTTGCCATGAAATATGTAAGGATATTTCCGGTTCATCGATTAAAATTAAAGAATTAGGAGTAGTATTAAATATCAAGTTATAAAATAAGATTAACTCATTTTTTTCTCCAGAAGAAAGTTGTTCTAAAGGAATTTCTTTATAAATATCTTCTTCTTTTAGCACGGTAGATTTAAAAACAAATCCCTTATCTTTATTTACATATAACTTTTTATGTTTAAATCTTTCATTAATAATGTTTAATAACAATCTGATTTTTTCTGCAATTTCATCAAATATGCTTAACTTATCAAAACTATCCCTAACATATAACATAAGAACATTTTTCACAGTATCTTCTGGTTTATCTATTAAAAGAAGATCCGAATTTTTATCAGTTTCCACTAACCCAACTTCATCAAGTAAACTACGCTTATCTTCTAGAGCATTAAGTTCATAATTCAAATCTTCCTCAGATAAATTACGATTACCTTTTTTTAATTCGTTAACTAGTCTATTAGGGTATGTTCTATCTAGTTTGGAGGATAACTCTGTAGACTCTGTTAATTTTTGTTTTATCAGTTCTGTTAACTCTTTAGAATATTTTTTAACAGTTTCAACGGGCGCTCTATCAGGGTTTTCAAAATTGTAAACTCGTTGTGTTTCTATTAAAGAGACCTGTACTTTCTCAAATCTATCAACAAACCACTGAGGTAAATCTAAATCTTTAATAAAGAAATTATGAAAAAGCTTTGACTGGTTTACACCAAATTTTTCAATAATTTCTAATGAATTATAAAGTTCCCCAGTTATTTTATGCTGCCATGTGTCAGAGTTAAATCTTCTTAAATTATTACTCATCCTTACTATATTTAATGCTTCTCTTCTAATTCGTTCTGGTGAATATACATCCAAATCTATTAGAAACGTCTCTTTTTCTTCAGTACCTTTTCCTTTTTGATTAATAGAAAGTACAATTTCTTTTTCTTCAGACTCATTTTTGAAAACTTCCCAAGAAACATTATCTTCAAATTTTAGAATAAGACTTTTATATTCAACATTTAAAAGTTTATAAAACTCGCCTTTAAAAAATGCCTCTACCACTTCTAAAATTTTTGTTTTTCCTAATCCATTCTCACCAATTACAATTGTTATTCCTCTATCGACATTTAATTTGATATCATGATCAAATATACCAAATAACTTTTTGATAGATATTTCTTTTAATTTCAAGATAATCCCCCTCAACATTAGCAAAAATTGTAATGTTATGCCTTAATCCAAATATATACATTATAACTTAAAGATAAGTATATATCACTATTTATTCTTAGTTTTATGCCCCTCAATCTTTCTATCTTATATTTTCAAACATAGCTTATCGAATTAACTGGACGCTTATTGAATACCTACTCCGATAAATATAACCTCTTAAATGAAGTACATTCTTTCATAAACGAAATTATTTACTGCACAGTAAGAGTCTACTACGTGTTACAAAAGGTTAATCTTTCCCGTTTGCAGAAAACCTCATTTTATTTAAAATCAATTAAATTTTTTTAACCTCTAAAACTATGGTTTTATATCTTTTATCACCAAAAGCATTGCAGTGGTAAACAGTCTGTCTTTTAGGTACACTTATTGTCATTTGGTGGCAGGCATTATGTCATAGGTGGTACATTTCAATGGCTGTATTCAGATAAAGTAATGAAGTTTATATCTCACGGAGATGTTCGTAAACGTGATGGTGTCGCAACGAAAAATGGGTTCCCAAAAGAGTAAATTTACGTCCTAATAATACATTATGCACAGAACTAAAGGTGATTATTTAATGAGGATCTATTTGCATTTTTTGTTGCATTATTTTTTAAAAACGTATCGCTTTCTATCGTTTTCTTACATAACAAAAAAACTCACAAATGCTGATATAACAACATTTGTGAGTTTTTCATCTTAACTTATATTCACTAGGTAATACCGGTGATCAGGGTCGAACCGACACTCCAGAAGGAATACGATTTTAAGTCGTGCTAGTCTGCCAATTCCGCCATTATACATACCCATCAAACAGTAGTAGGATTAACACCTATTTTAACGTCAGGTAAAGTTACTTTAATTTACTTAACCATTAGTTCTAATCCTAAACGGCTATTAGCTAATATTATTTCCTGCGTCTCTTGAAAAAAGTCATTTACGCTTAGTGCTATAGTTAACATGTCAGGACTAGCAATATTATGCGCAGATAAACACAATGCACAGTCATATATAAAAGTCTCCTGTTTTATCATTGTCTTCAGCATAACTTTTTTCTACATTAGCACCCGTATTTCTAAAATACCATGTTGGGTGAGCTACTTTTTCTTCTTCTGTTGCTAATTTTAAAGATGGATTTTGATAAAGAGTAGTATTTTCTCCAGTTTCTGAACGCGTAATAATATTGCCGCCCATATATGTGTTATCAAGACCTATAAAATTAGCAAATTCCCATCCTTCTTTTCCCTCTCCTCTTTGAGAATTTCCATTTATCATCGTTCCTACTAGATTTGCGGTCACGCCCCATGAAAACAGCTTTTGTTTAGTATAGAAACCGATATCTTGGTCGGTTATGCTATCTCCAATGTGTTATTAGGTTATCTTTCTTCCATTTTTAGCAGCCGATCAACGATTATTATTTATACATCTCGATAATACACTTTATTGCACTCTGTTTTTTGCTTAATATAAAAACGAATATTACTTGTTAGTTCATCATAATTTAAAAGATAATCCTCATAAATACATTTATTTCTAGGTTTACCATCTTTTTGTTTAGTTTGGGTTAACTATGGACTTCTATTGACTTATTCTAACCAATTATATATATGAGGATTTGAAACTCTAGTATTATCACTACTATACATCTCTTTCATCACTTCTTGATAATCGGCAAATGCCTTAGAATGTTTATAATCATTATGATCAATAATTCTTTCCAGACATTTGTATGCAATTCCTTTAATCTTGTGTTTTGGAACATTTATGTAGCGTTCACTTTCTATTGTATCATTAACAAATTTTTCAATTAAAGTATTCCATTGCCTTTTGGAATATCTTCCGACTGAAAATGTTGTATAGAACTCATTACAGGAATTCGTTAATAAAGCTCTAAATATCTCTGGTCTTAGAGATTCCTTGTAATTACAATTGAAATGATATATTTTTTTATCTTGTTCTTTTTTATTTATATCTTTATATGCTTGGCTAAAAGGTAAAAGCTTGGATTGCCCTTTGATACGTAAGCGTCAAATAGACCCCACCTATGTTTTAGATGGGGCCTGGGTTATTATTTAGTTAAGTTTTTTAAATGAAATACAAGACACTGGTAG
>NZ_JBQHVO010000047.1:0-42494 GCF_052064465.1 Niallia sp. HCP3S3_B10
ACTCTACATTCAAAAAATTTAATGAGGGTCGTCTTTTTTTTATGCGGCCAGCTGATTATTTAGAAATGACCTCAGTTTGTCAGTGGCCTCATTTAATTGGGCTGTTTTTTTTCGAAATAAAGAATGTTAAAGTATGTATGCTAATTACATTGCTAACTTGGTAACAACAGCATTTGCTTAACTGATCCATTATGGAAATTTAATTATTATAATAATTAAATAATTTTACGCACTCAATATAATAAATAAAAAAATTTGGGATAATCTATAAGAAAGACTTAATAAAGTTATCTTTTACAATTCATTTAATTATAAAAGGAGGCTGTTATGTCACCTAAACGAGTATTTTTCCTTATGCTGCTAATGGCTATGCTTATTATTACAACACCAAATGATGTTATGCTAGCTAAGAATGGTTTAAACATTGGAGACAAAGCTCCAAATTTTACATTAAAAGATCTTAATGGAAATAAAGTAGAGTTATCCGATTTTAAAGGTAAATTTGTTATGATCAATTTTTGGACAACCTGGTGCCCACCGTGTAAAAAAGAAATGCTTGATATAGAAACCTTTTCAAAGGAAAAACAAAATGATTGGGTTGTCCTTGCTGTAAATGTTGATGGCGGAAATGAAGCAGGGGTTAGACAATTTGTCCAGGAGAGAAAATTAACTTTTCCAGTTTTAATGGACAAGAAAGATATGGTTGCTAATCAATATCATATACTTAGTATACCAACCACCTATTTCCTAAATAGAGAAGGAGATATCATCCATAAGCATTTTACGATGTTAACCCTCAAAGAAATGAGAGAATTGACAAAAAGTAAAAAATAATGAAAATAATATAAATTAGCATGTAAGCGCTTTACAAACTGCTGGTGATATACTATAATTACAAATGTAGTAATAAGGAGTGCACCCCTTGTTTTAATTATCAGAAAACAAAAACTTTTCAAATAGATTCAAAAATTATTTCTTTTCATGTAATAATTATTTTACTTATTGGGAAATATGATAATACAAATTTTTTATAAAGGAGAATGAGCCATGAGAAAACCTCGCAAACGTTCATTTCAAGAATTAGTATTAGAGAATAAAATGCAATTATTAAAGGATAGAGAAGCAATTGAAAAAATTGAAGAACGATTAGAAAGAAAGCATTTGAAAAAAGCTCGTTAATATTAAAATCTAGAAATTACCATCTATTCTGCTTGTACTTTTGTACAAAATATAAAAGAAGGAGTTGATTAGATGAGTAATCCTAAAAAAGATAGCAAACACTTTGTACCAAGCCATATTGGGACAAAATCAAGAAGCTTTGGTGGAAACAAAGGAAAGCAAATGCAAGATAAATCAGGACAACATGCTCAAGTAATTCAAACAAAAGGGGAATAATTGTCTCCTCAAAATATAAACCATAATTAGACAGCAATCACTCATTTTTTTGATGAAAAGAATGAGTAATTGCTGTCTTTATTTTTGACGGAAAAAAGGAAAAAATGCTTGTACTAATGATATTAGGGATGAAAGGTACTTTACTAAGATAAATCCTATGAGAAAGGTACATAATCATTAACGAAAATAAAGGAATATGTTAGTATTAAAAAGGTATATCCTAAATTTATTAAGTGAAGTGAACATATGAATAACGAACAAGTAAAACCAAATATAAAAGATCAAGAAATTTATCTGTTAGAGAAAGAGTTTGAAGAGCATGGTTTCGTAGAAAATGAAAAAAAAATCTTAGATGCGATTCAAACGCTAAATGAAGCACAGAATGGAAAAGAAATTTCCCAATTATTAACGATAGCGGCATTATCCAGGATGCATGGGAATCAAAAGGATACAATTGCGGTCGCATGGTTAAACAAAGCTATTGAGCTAAACCCAGACAATACAATGGCTCTTAAATATCTTTCCCAATATGATTGGAAGAATTTCAGCCACTTGCTCGATCAGCTTGTCTTCCCTAATATTCGCGAAACCGATAATCGAACAGCAAAACGCAAAATTGCAGAGCAATATATAAATAATTGTCGCGCATTTTTAGAGCAAATGGAAGATGAAGTGGCACATATTAAGAAACAGAGAATAAATGCTACTGTTTACGATAATAAAGAGGCAGTTGCGAAATATGAAACCATTGAACAAACGCTAAAAATAGTGATTGAGAAAACGTCTGAGCTATTGAAATCTGCTGAAGAGTATGCCGAATCTATTAGTGGTGTGTTTCATACATCGATTTACTATGAAAGTGTAAAAACGTTAATAGAAGAGCTTCAAGAACTTAAAAAGGAATGGGCAAGCCTTTTTGTAGAAGAAAAGGAAGAAAAACAGACGACACTTTCCTCGTTAGAGCAACTTGAGCAAATGGTCGGTCTTGCAACAGTAAAAAAAAGAGTACAGGATTTTTATCAGTTTTTAAGCTACCAAAAAGCAAGAAAAAAATTAGGCTATATGATTCAGGATGAATTAAGTCTAAACATGATCTTTACAGGTAATCCAGGTACTGGAAAAACTACGCTTGCCCGTCTAATGGCCAAGATATATCATGAACTAGGTGTATTGCCTAGCGCAGAGGTTGTAGAAACAGATCGATCCCAATTAATAGGTGGCTATATGGGACAAACAGAAGAAAATGTACGTTCTGTTGTTAAACAAGCAGTTGGCGGCGTTCTGTTTATTGATGAAGCTTATAGCTTAAAACGTGAGGGACAATCTGGTAATGATTATGGCCAGACAGCAATTGATACGCTTGTTTCCTTAATGACAGGGTCTGAGTTTGGTGGTAAGTTTGCTGTTATTTTAGCAGGCTACCCAGAGGAAATGCGTCAATTCCTAGATGGTAATCATGGGTTAAGAAGTCGTTTTCCAGCCTCTAATATGATTCATTTACCTGATTATACACCTAGTGAATTATTAGCAATTGGTGAAAGAATGGCTTCGAGTAATGACTATGTTATGACGGAAGATGGTAAAAAAGCATTATTAAAAAGACTTGAGAGGGAACAAGTGGATGAAAGCTTTGGGAACGCTCGAGCTGTTCGCAATATTGTTCTTGATGCCATATTTAGCAAAGGTTCCCGTAAATCAAATCAACAAGAAATCTTAAAATATACATTGCTACAAGAATTGGATTTTGTTAGTGATGACAAGGAAAAACCAATCAATCCAGCGACAGAATTAAATGAACTAATCGGATTATCGAAAGTGAAAGAAGAAATAAAGAAAATTATAGCATTTGTAAAGGTTCAGCAATTAAGACAAAAGAAGGCGCAAAAGAATTTGCCCATACAACTACATGCTGTATTTACAGGGAATCCAGGTACAGGAAAGACTACTGTTGCGAAATTATATGCTCAGTTCCTTAAAGATTGTGGAATCTTAAAGAGAGGACATTTGGTTGTAACAAGCAGGGCAGACTTTGTAGCGGGATATGTAGGTCAATCTGCTATAAAAACAAGAAAAAAAATTAGAGAAGCACTTGGTGGCGTGTTATTTATTGATGAGGCTTACTCCTTATTAGGAAATGGTGGACAAGATTTTGGTAAAGAGGTCATAGATACATTAGTGATGGAAATGACAAAGCATAATGAGAATCTAGTTGTAATCCTGGCTGGCTACCCAAATGAAATAACTGCATTACTACAAAGCAATCCTGGCTTAACTTCTAGGTTTAAAAAGTTTATCCATTTTGCTGATTATGTAGCTGAGGAATTGATTGACATAATGAAAATGTATGCAGCGAAATATGATTATTCGTTATCAGAAGAAGCTATCTCCATATTAAAGAATCAACTGCCTAAAGTTTCAACTGAAGGAAATGGAAGATTTGCCACTAATATTATCGATGAAGCAGTGCAATTACAAGCATTACGACTGTCCGAGCAATTAGAGCAAGGAATGGAAGCAGATGTTTCTACACTGATTGCTGAAGATATAGAAAATGTTTTACAAGGATATAAACGGAAAATCGAAGAATAGGACGGTATGAAACAAATGGATAATTTTTTTATTTCAATAAGAGACATTGAATTATATTATGCAGACACAGATGCTATGGGTGTTGTATATCATGCGAATTATCTTAAATTTTTTGAAAGAGGTAGAACAGGGCTAATTGAGGACATTGGCTATGATTATTTAGAAATGGAAAATAAAGGGTATTTTGCACCAGTCTATGATGTCTATGCAATGTATAAAAAGCCGTTACGTTATGGAGACCAAGCAAAGGTTAAAACTTGGGTGGAAACAAATGATGGGATAAAAACAGTTTACGGATATCAGATTATCAACCAGAATGAAGAAATCTGTGTGGAAGGAACTACGACACATATTATCGTATCGAAGGAAACATTTAGACCGAAACCTTTTAAGAAGATTTTTCCCGAATGGTTTCATAAATATGAAGAAATTAAAAAGCAACCAACAGACAAGTAAAGCCATATAAAGGAGATTACTTTCATGGCCTTTGGATTAAAAAGACAAGAGCTGACAGAGTGGAAAAGAAGAATAGATAATGGGGAAATTGCATTTTTAACTCATTACTGGTTAGATGATCGCTTCCCAGATTGTAAGACAGTTACAAAAGTAGGATGTTCCGATATAAAAAAGTTAAAAAGCTGGGGCGAAAAGTATGGGTTAAAGGAAGAATGGATCCATTATCGGAAAGATGGCTATTCTCATTTTGACTTATTGGGTGATACACAAAAGAAAATTTTGAAAGAAGAGGGTATTTCCGAGCGTTTAAAATAGATTTTTGAATGCTACTTTCTAAAGCGTAAATGTATGGAATGGAAAATGTTCAAACTATAAACAATACAGAATCGCTTATTATATCGAGCTTATTTTTTGAAATAACCAAAATTAAAACAGCGAAAGGTGAGAGAAACTTACCTTTTCGCTGTTTTTTAGGTATTTTATCATTAGCTCAAAACTTACTATGCGTGACGATATTCTGGTTCGTTTGCTACTTCACTGAAATCTGCAAATAGATCTTTATCATCAAAATACCATAAATCTTTTTCTTCTATATAATAATGAATTCCATCCTTTACCGTTTCTACGCCAATATTTACAGGCTGTTCATTGGAAATTCCTAAAGAAAAACCTTGCTGCACTGTACTGCATCCGCCGTAACGAGCAAAGAAACGAATAAAGTCTCCATCTTTTAACAGCATTTCATCCTTGTACCATTCGGCAGCTTTATCACTAATCACAATTTTCATGTTTTCACACCTCTTATGAATTTTGCTCCTTAAATGCTAAGGAAGCAATCTATTTCTATTGGTATATTTCAATTATAAAGGATTCTATTATAATTATCGAATAATTGCATTTGGTTTTACTCTGCTTGTCCTTCTATTAGCATATGATCCATTATTTTTTTATAAATAGAAGCACCATATTTATCAACGGCTTCTTCTGAAGTAACCAATGGATGCATGATATAATTGCTTTCATTCTTACTTGCAACAAAGGTAGGATAGAAGGAAGGCTGATCCAATGTAATAGTAGCCGAATTTCCTCTCTGCAGTTTATTTACCGTAATAGTTACCATTCCACCGATATCTCGATATTCTTCATCCTGTCCAGATAAAAAGTTCCCTAACGAATAAACAACTAAACCTTTTTGCCCATTTTTTCCTTCTAGCCATTCGATTGGCTGAAGAACATGCGGATGACTTCCGAAAATAATATGAACACCTTCATCGATAAAAAACTGTGCCAATTCTTTTTGCTCATTAGATGGAAAACGCTCGTATTCGTTACCCCAATGAACGGCCATTACTATAACATCTGCAACTTTTTTGGCCCGTTGAATTTCGTTACTCATTTTTTCTTTATCGATTACATTAACGATATACTCGCTTCCTTTTGGAACGGGAATACCATTTAAACCATAGGTATAAGCTAAATAAGCAACCTTGACATCATTTTTTTCTAAAACAACTATCTTATCTTGATCACCTTTATTTAAATAGGTTCCAACATGGGGAAGACCTATTTGATTTAAATAATTTATGGAAAGCTTTTGCGCTTCTACTCCGCGGTCTAAAGCATGATTATTTGCAGTAGTGACAATATCAACACCTGTTTTTTTTATGGTATCGGCAATTTCGTGGGGACTATTAAAAGTAGGATAGCCAGATAACCCAATCGCTTCTCCAGCGACAATTGTTTCTTGGTTTGCAAGCAATAAATCAGGTTTTTTTAATTCACTGGATAGATTAGCTAACATTTTATCAAAATTATAATAATCTTCTTCTCGAGCATCATTATAGACTCGATCATGGATAAGTATGTCGCCTATAGCTGCGATTGTAATTTTTTTATTTTCTTCTTTTGCTAAATCATGAATGTTTCTACCTGAAATAGAATGAGATTCTTTGCAGGTAGAAGGGAAAAACTTTGAGATCCCCACACTCACTAGTATACATAATACAACAATCAGGAAGAACATGTAGATTATTTTTCTTTTATTCATCATCAGCCTCTTTAAAACAATTTTAAAATCACTTTACAAATAATAGCATAACAAATATTGATCCATTTGTAAGTAAAGAACAAGGAATTGATTGATTTTTTTCTGCCACTGTTCTCTATCACAATGGAAGTTATTGTTGCTTTAAAAAGTAGAATGGCAGCTGTATGGTAATGGTTGTCCCTTTTTCTATAGCACTTTGGACCTTCATAGTACCATTATATTTCTCAATCAGCTTTTTGCAGACATAGAGTCCCATGCCGGTTCCATTTTTTTTCGTCGTTTTAAGCGGAGTATATAAATGATTCAGCTGTTCCTCTGTCATGCCACATCCATTATCTTTTACTATAACCAAGAGATGGTCCCTAGAAACTTTTGTTTGAATAACCACCTCTTTTTGATTGGAAGAATGATTTGCTTCCGTTGCTTCAAAGGCATTTTTTACAACATTTACGATTACTTGGGTAAGATGCTGTTCATGGATTATACATAATGGTTCGTCTGATATTAAGTCAATATTTAAGATTATTCCTTTTAAATTTGCTTCGCTCATAAAAACAGAAGACATTTCCTTGATTAATTTATTTATAGATAGTGGGTGACTTTCCTTTGATTGAGATTTAGATAAATTTAAAAAATCGGTAATTAAGTCATTGGCTCGTGTTAATTCACTTAGTGCTAAATCCGTGTATTGATGAATGGAATGGAGATTATTTGTTTGTTTTATTAGTTGCAAAAATCCGCTAATAGACGTAAGCGGGTTACGTACTTCATGTGTTATGCTACAAACCATTTTGGCTATATTTTCACTATAGGTTGTAGAAAGAGTTAAGGATTGTAGACATTCGATTAAATGCTCCATATTTGCTTTTTGTTCCTGGAGTTTCGTTTCCACCATTTCTAATTTATTTTCAAAGTCTTCTGCAACTTCAATAGTACTCTTGTAATTTACAGTATGATTGGTCATCCTTATTCGCCCCTTTAACGATTATAGTAAAAGGTATGACGAAATAAATCATTTAATGTCAAATTAAACTTGTAAAATAAAAAAAAGACCGAAATCGGTCTTTTTTATAGCCAGGTTACTTTTGGCTCCGTTTTATTAATGATTCTTTTTATATTGGCACGATGTCTATAAACAACAAAAATCGTTAGTACGGCAAGAATAAAAATTAATAATTTATCGTCCCAAAGGATAAGGGAATAGATAAGTCCCGCGAGACCAGCAACCATGGAAGATAAAGAAACATATTTTGATATATATAGTGTAAGAAAAAATACCGCTAAAATAATAAGGAATAAAAGTGGTTCATGACCAAGAAGAATGCCAGCAGACGTAGCAACTGCTTTTCCACCTTTAAAACCAGCAAATACTGGATACATATGACCAACTACTGCAAATATCCCAAAAATTAGCGGGTTTATCTCTATGTCAATGTTCCATATAAGAGTAGCAAGTATTGGCAACAATGTTGCGATTGTCCCTTTCAATATATCGGAAATTGTTACCGCAAAGCCTGCCTTCTTGCCAAGAACTCGAAATGAATTGGTACCGCCTAAATTCCCACTACCGTGTTCTCGTATATCTTTATTGTAAAAGGTTTTGCCTATTATTAGTCCAGAAGGAATAGATCCAATTAAATAAGCGAGTATAATTAATAGTCCAATAATCAATTTTCGTAATCTCCTTCACCTATGTAAATGCTTTTTGCTTTTATATTGTATCATGTATTTGCGAAAACTCATCATTTTTTCAAAAAAATATTCTACATCCACAGATGATTATCCTTCCTATTATTGCAAAAACTAAATAGATATTAAGCAACCATAAATCACTGATTTTGAGAATTAGCCCCGTGAAAAGTGAATGGCAAGTCTTTAACAACGAAAACCGCTTTAGAAATGAAGCAAATGGGGAGGAAAATGATGAAACGGATAGTTGGTATTTTATTCCTGCTTTTTATCATTATATATAGTAGTACTATATATTATCATGTGAAAAAACCTCTTCCAATTGGGATGTCAGTAGAGGGAGCTATCCATCAAGTAGAAGATATTGAGCTATTAACAGACATCACCTACAAAAATAAACAGAACAAAAGAGTTGTTCAACATGAAGTGTTTCATACGATGCTAAAGGACATTCAACAAGCGAAGAAATTTATAGTAGTGGATATGTTTTTATTTAATAAAGATACAAATGAAGACCAAGTCTATCCACCCTTAGTAGAAGAATTTACAAAAGCGCTAATAAAGAAAAAAACGGATAATCCTTCCATTAGTATTGTTTTATTAACGGATAAAATCAATACAATCTATGGTTCCTATCCATCAGAGGAATTAAATGATTTAAAACAAATAGGTATTAAAGTTATCGAAACAAATGTAAAGGAGCTGCGAGATTCTAATCCACTTTATTCTGCTTTTTGGCGAATGTTTGGACAGTGGGGGAAAACAAATGGGAATGGTCATTTACCTAATCTTTTAGCAAAAAGTGGGCAAAAGATTACCGTGCTATCCTATTTAGAACTATTAAACGTAAAAGCAAATCATCGAAAACTATTAATTACGGAAAATGCTGCAATCATATCGAGTGGGAATATTCATAATGCAAGTGGCTATCATTCAAACATAGCTTTTCGTGTTGGCGGAAACATAATTAATGATTTACTTGAAAGTGAAGAGAGTGCAGCTAGATTGAATGAACATCTCCATTTGCCACGGATCCCAAAACAACCTGAAAAAAATACACAGATAGAAATTCAATTACTGACAGAAGGGAAAATAGGAAAACATGTATTAGAAGAAATCAGTAAAACAGATAGCAAAGATTCTATTTGGATAGGAATCCTCTATTTAGCAGATCGAAATGTTATCGATGAAATCAAAGCAGCGGCAGCGAGAAGGGTGCATATTTATTTACTATTGGACCCAAATCAAAATTCCTTTGGCAATAAAAAAAGTGGCTTGCCCAATATTCCAGTTGTAGCAGAGCTAAGAAAATCAAAAGTATCAAAAAATATTCATATTAAATGGTATAACACAGGAAAAGAACAATATCATCCGAAAATTATGCTAATAGAAAGAGAAACAGCAGATACCATTATTAGTGGTTCCGCTAATTTTACGCGTAGAAATCTTTATGATTTTAACTTGGAAACAGACATTAAAATTATCGCCAAAAAAGAAACAAAAGTAGCGAAAGAAACGAAATCCTACTTTCAAAGATTATGGACAAATGATGGTGCAGAATATACAAGGGATGTAGATACACAAAGTAAATTACCTTTCTTTCGCTATATTGTCTATCGATTACAGAGGCTTTTATGGTTCACAACTTATTAATTTTATTATTCATAATTTCTATTTCATTTCAAATAATAATACTATGAATGAATTGGAGGGTACAGTATGAATAAAAAAGAGATATTGACATCATCCGAACTCGCAACTTTATGGATGACTTATCAAGAAAAAACGATGTTTTTGCGAATGGTAGAATATTTCCATTCTGTTAATGAAGATAAAAAAGAAAAAAACTATTATGAAAGCCATATGCTTAAACTAGCGAAGGAGATACAAAAAATTGAAACAATTTTAAAAGCAGAGGGAGCGAAAATTCCAAATGGATTTTCTGAGAAAGATTTAAATAAACAAGCACCCCCACTGTTTCAACCAACTTTTTCTCTGCAAATAATGAGAATGCTTTCAGAAATTGGCATGGGACTACATGCATTACATTTAGCAAGATCTTATCGAAAAGACATTATTCAATTATTCCAAGAATTATCTGTAACAACCCAGCATTGTTATGAAGAGTGCACCGAGCTTTTAATTGAAAAGGGTGCATTGAGCCGTCCCCCACAAGTGTCTATGCCAGAACAAGTGGACATGGTTGTAAGTACACAATACTTAAAAGGAAATAGTATCTTTGGGGATAAAAGAGTGTTAAATACAGTAGAAGTTTCTTTTCTCTATCAATCCATTGAAAGCAACAGTATTGGACAACAATTAATTACTGGGTTTGCCCAAGTAACTAGAGACCCAGAGATAAAAAAATTCTTCACACAAGGAAAAGAGCTTTCCAAGAAAATTATTACGAAGCTTTCGAAAAAATTAATGGATGATGATATTCAAGTTCCGATAGCCTGGGTAGGAAGCCCAACCGTTTCTACCATTGCTCCCTTTTCAGACAAATTAATGTTGTATTGCATTAGTTTGTTTTGTAGTTTTGGACTAGGCAGTAATGCTATTGGAACAACATTTAGTTTGCGGAAGGACTTATCGGTAACCTTTATCCCCCTTATTACGCAAATTTATGATTATGGGGTACATGGGGCAGAGTTAATGGCCAAAAAAGGCTATACAGAGGAACCACCGGGCATGGAAAATAGAACAAATATCATAAATAGAAGCTAAGTATCTTTCTATAATGCTGACATTGCATTTTGCTTATCAGTCAATGGAAATAATGCTATGATAGCTTTATAAATGAACTGATAAGGGAGATGTCGGTATAGTGACTGATTTTTTTAATGAAGAAAAAGATTTCACAAAAAGAGTAAGTAAGCTTTCTGAATTAAGTAGAAATTTTTTTGAGAGAGCAAAGGAAGTTGATGAAAATGGATCGTTTCCCTTTGAAAACATGAAGGAATTGCAGCAATCTGGTTACACAACCTTAACAATACCTAAAGAATTTGGCGGACAAGAAATTTCTTTGTATGAATTAGTAAGATTCCAAGAGGTAATTGCACAAGGGGATGGATCTACTGCCTTATCTATCGGATGGCATATGGGCGTTGTTAGAAATATGTATGAGGCAAACTGGCAAAAGGAGACGCTTAAAGAAGTCTATAACCAATTGCTAAATGGTGCATTAATAAATGGTGCCGCAACAGAGCCACAAACAGGAAGTCCAACAAGAGGTGGAAAACCACAAACTACTGCCGAAAAGAATGGAGAAAATTGGGTGATTAATGGACATAAATCCTTTACCACTATGTCTCCTGTATTGGATTTTTTTCTTGTTACTGCATCTATCAAGGGTACAGACGAAGTAGGCAATTTTTTGATACCAAAGGATTGTAATGGAATACGCATAGAAAACACATGGGATAGCATTGCTTTAAGGGGTACTGGAAGCAATGATGTGTATTTTGAAGCAGTAGAAATTCCTGCACATTATTTTGTGGAAAAATTGGAAAGACGGAAAAAAGTTAATCCATGGCTATTGCATATTCCAGCATGCTATTTAGGAATCGCAGGAGCTGCACAAACGGAAGCAGTGACTTTTGCGAAAAATTATTCTCCAAATAGTATAAACGGAACCATTAGCGATATCCCAAGTGTACGAGCAAAAATTGGGGAAATGGAATTGAAAATGCAAACAGCGAAACACTTTTTATATTCTGTAAGTAAAAAATGGGATGAATCATCTGTAGAACAGCAATCTCATCTTCTTCCAGAATTAAGTGCAGTGAAATTAGTTGTAACAAACATAGCAATCGAAGTAGTCGATATCGCCATGCGCATTGTCGGTGCACGTAGCTTGTCCGCAAAAAGCCCACTACAAAGATACTACCGAGACGTACGAGCAGGCTTACATAATCCACCAATGGACGATATGACAATCGAACAGCTCACAGTAAAATCACTAAATGAAATGAAATGAACGAAAGCAAGTAAAAAAGATTGCCAACGAGCAATCTTTAAATAATGGTAGTCAAATTACTTGATAAGGTAGTTTGGCTATTTTTTTTCATTGTTGATTTCGTTCAGAAACCAGGGTTTAACTCACTTTTTTTAAATCAGCTCTTACTTTGTATGTTCGATAAAGATGACGGAAATATGTTTCCATTCTAAACGATCCATTTATGTATCTTTTTAGCCCGATAACTACTAGTTCTTCTATCAAAATCAAACCAAGGAAAGTATAAATAAAAACAATCAAATTCATTTCCCTCCTTAAATCTTCAGCTACTTTTCTATTCCTTTTTTTGTGTAATGTAAACAATGATCGATTATAAAATAATATGAACAACTTCACTTTTCAGAACATAAATATAAAAAGAAAATTCATAAAAAAAATTGGTGTGAAACCATTGAAAAATATAGAAAAATAACTCATAATCTTATTTTGAAACATTCTTTTTTTAATAAAAAACACTTCTAATTCATTAGAAGTGATATTACCCGTTAATCGGGATATAGTGCAGGGGAAGATCTTTTTTAAAATCCCAGTAATGGTTAGTTGTAACATTGGGCTGGGGATAAAAAAATACGCTATATAAAGGGAGATGGAAAATGAAAATAAGAGTTTCTGCCGTACAGTATAAATTAGAAAACATTAAGTCTTTTGAAGCATTTGCAAAACAATGTGAGCATTATGTTCGAACAGCAAGTGAATTTGGTGCGGAATTTGTTTTATTTCCTGAATTTTTTACAACACAGCTTTTATCAATGGGGGATGAGACGAACGCGTTAACGATTAATGAACTACCTGGATTTACAGAGCAATATCAAGATTTATTCAGGTCATTTGCTGTTCAAACTGGAATGCATATTATCGGTGGAACTCATGTCATTCGCAGAGAAGAGAAATTGTATAATGTAGCACATCTATTTTATCCAGATGGAAGAATAGAAGAGCAGGCAAAGCTTCATATCACGCCTACAGAAGAATATGAATGGAATATGGAAAAAGGGGATTCCTTTCGCATATTTGATACAGAGAAAGGAAAAATTGCCATCTTAACTTGTTATGATATTGAATTCCCTGAAATCGTTCGTATGGCAAAGGCAAAAGGAGCAGATGTGATTTTTTGCCCATCATGTACGGATGATCGCCACGGTTTTCATCGTGTACGCTATACTTGCCATGCAAGAGCAATTGAAAATCAAGTATATGTTGTAGTAACTGGAACAATTGGCACGCTTACAAATGTTGACTTTATGCGTGCAAATTTTGGGCAGGCAGCAGTCATTACGCCTAATGATATCCCGTTTCCACCAAAAGGAATTCTTGTAGAGGGTGAGCTTAATAATGATATGGTTGTAACAGCGGACCTTGATTTGTCTTTATTGTATGAAGTAAGAGAAAAAGGTTCTGTAACAACTTGGAGAGATAGAAGAACAGATCTTTATCCTGACTGGAATTCTACCGTGGAAGGCTAATTATGACGCTTCATAGTGAATTTTATCTTTTTGACACAGGTCAGCCAATTCCATGTACGGTCAGAAATTATCTGGAAAAAGATTTTCACGAATTAATTGCTATTCAATCAGAATGCTTCCCACCACCATTTCCAGAGGAGCTATGGTGGAATGTTGAGCAATTGTCTAGTCATCTTTCTCATTTTCCTGAAGGGGCAATCTGTGTGGAAGTGGATGGGGAGCTTGCAGGTTCCTTAACATGTCTTCAAGTCGCTTATAATCCAAATCAGCCTCATCATACATGGGAAGAAATAACGGACAATGGATATATTACTACAAATGATGAACATGGAGATGCCTTATATGTGGTGGATATCAGCATTCGCCCAAAATTCCGAAAACTCGGTTTTGGAAAGATACTTTTGCAACATGCTTATTACTTAACTATTGAATTAAGATTAGACCGATTACTTGGAGGGGGAAGGATGCCTGGCTATAAAAGGTATAGAAAGGAGCTCTCCCCAGAGGAATATTTGGAGCAGGTTCTCGCAGGTCATGTAAAAGATCCTGTTATTACGTTTTTATTGCGGTGTGGAAGAACACCTGTTACCATATTGCCACAATATTTGGAAGACGAAGATTCAATGAATCACGCAGTTTTAATGGAATGGAAAAACCCTTTTAAAACTAAATAAAATTCGTTATGTCTTATTTAATTTATTGATGGAGAGGGATAAACATCCCGCTTCTAATCGATGGTTAAATAAGACATTTTTTTGTTTTTCCGTAACGGTGAATTTCTCTGTCTATGTACTAAAAAACTTAGTTAACGAGCAAATCATCTTAAGGGAAGTCCCCTTCCTCATATAGTCTAAAAAGAATTTGCCACAAACATAAAAATAATAATTGACATGTAAATAATTAAGTTATATGTTATTTATTGCTTAATAATTAACTTCTTAATTATTTATTTGTGAATTAATTACAGAAAGGACGGGGGATAAGTGCATAATGGCGAAGAGCTTTTTGAAGTCGCAGCAATGTTTGGCACATTTATAAAAAATTTAACAAGTGATTTTAATAAAAATAGCAATGATTTAAATATTACACAATATAAACTTCTTTTTCATTTAGAAAAAGAAGGAGCCCAAAATGTCTCAGATCTTGCGAAAAGCGTACACATTACAAATGCTGCGGTTACCACTATTACCGATCAATTATTGGCCGATGATTATATTACTAAAGATCGATCAAAGACTGATCGAAGAGTGGTCAACATTACTATTACCGATAAGGGAAGAAAGATAGTTAATAATATGAAAAAAGAGCAGCAGAATAAGATGAAGGAACATTTCCGAAAGTTAACGGAGGAAGATATTCAACACTTAAAACGAATTTTCAAGCTATTAAACGAGAATTTCTAATAATTTCATAAAGAAAAGAGAGAAAACAATGGAACATTTAACACAAAAGAAAAAACTGTCGATTATGATTGCCATAATGGCAGCGATGTTTTTTGCAGCGATTAACCAAACAATCGTAAGTACTGCAATGCCAAAAATTATATCTATACTAGATGGTATGGATTATTATACATGGACGATCAATATCTATATGCTTACATCCACTATTGCTACCGTTTTAGTTGGAAAGCTATCTGATATGTATGGCCGTAAGCCATTCTTATTGATTGGTATTTTATTATTTATGGTTGGTGCTTTTTTAACGGGTACTTCTAATGATGTATTTCAATTTATCGCATACCGTGGTATTCAAGGGATTGGAGCCGGAATAATTCAATCATCAGCCTTCACAGCAGTTGGAGATTTATTCCCGCCACGCGAGCGTGGAAAATGGATGGGCTTATTAACAGCAGTATTTGGTTTTTCCAGTGTGCTTGGACCTCTATTAGGTGGATATTTAGTGGATCACCTAGATTGGCATTGGCTATTCTGGATCTTCTTACCGATTGGTATTATCGCATTTGGAATGATTATGGTATTATTCCCTAAAGTAGAGGGTAGCGGCAAACAAAGCATCGACTATATTGGTTCGTTCTTTATGACGATTGCAATTGTGCCATTATTGTTAGCTTTTTCATGGGCAGGAACAGATTATGCATGGGGATCTGTTCAAATCCTTGGATTAATTGCTGCTAGTATCATTTTCGCCATTGTATTTGTGTTGGTAGAAAAAAATGCGAAAAATCCAATATTACCGTTACATTTATTCAAAAATAATATCGTTACTGTTTCAAATATAATAGGCTTTATTATGAACTTTGGGATGATGGGTGCAATGATTTATCTTTCGTTCTTCGTTCAAGGAGTTTTAGGTATTTCACCGACTTATGCTGGTTATGTAACAATGCCAATGTCTATTGTAATGGTTATTTCAAGTACTATCATTGGTCAATTAATTTCGAAAACAGGGAAATATAAACGCTTTGCATTAATTGGAGTACCAACGATGATAGCTGGTATGGCGATTATGATCTTTATGAATAGTGTACCAATGGCTATTTTAAGTATGATAGTATTTGGCTTAGGTCTTGGTATAGGAATGCCGGTATTCTCGATTGCAACACAAAACGCTGTGTCTCATAAAGAATTAGGTGTAGTAACTGCTTCTACACAGCTATTCCGAAACCTAGGTGGTACAATCGGGATTGCAGTAATGGGAACAGTTATGTCCAACAATTTAAAAACAAACTTGGAGAATACGATGCAAAATTCTTCAGTAGTAAAAGATTTAGCAACTGTTGATCCTAAGATTACTGAACAAATTGTTGGCTTTGCAAATCCGCAAGCTCTAATGAATAAGCCATTACTTGAACAAACAGAAGCAAGTCTACCTGCAGATGTTCAACCGATTTTTACAAAAATGATTGAGGGTATTAGAGACGCTTTAGGTGATACGTTATCAACTGTATTTTTAACAGGTACAATCGTATTAGTGGTAGCCTTTTTATTAGTGTTTTTCTTAAAAGAAATCCCGCTACGTACAACAAATCAGGCTACTCCTAAAGAGGAGAAAGAAGAAGATAAAGTACTCGATATACAAAACTCTTAAGAAGAATCATATTGGCTGTCATCCAAATTAATTGGATACAGCCTTTTTATTTAGAATAATTATGAAAAATTTGTTACAATCGAAATTTTTTTCGCACAACCTTTTTTCTGTTATAATAAATTATAGTAATTGAATGAAAAAAAGTAGGGATGCTAAATGAAAATCATCTGTTTTGGAGATAGCTTAACAAGGGGTGTCTCCTTTGTAAAAGGTAGGGTAAGAATCATTAAAGATAATTATCCCGCTATACTTGAAAAATTATTTTCTGTAAGGAATCCAGAAGACACCATTATTTTAAATAAAGGTGTGTTTAATGATAATTCTGATTTATTAATGAAACGATTGGAGAAAGATGTTCTTTCAGAAGAACCAAATTATGTATTGTTAAATGTTGGCGGAAATGATTGCAATTTTAAATGGCAGGAAGTGGCGGAAAATCCTGATAGTAACCACGATCCAATTGTGCCAATTAATCAATACATTGAAAATATCGGCAATATGGTAGCGAAAATGAAACAATCTAATATCACGCCAATTTTGTTAACATTACCACCGCTCGATCCAGTACGTTATTATAAGTTTATTGCTGATCGATATGGGACAACCATTAGTCATTGGATAAGTTGCTGTGGAGGCATTGAACATTGGCATAGTTTATATAATTTTCATTTGAATAATTTAATTGAACAATTAAATCTTCCTAGCATTGATGTAAGAACAGCTCTTATAAAAGCTGGGAATATTGCTGATTTTATTAGTGATGATGGCATTCATTTAAATTCAGCGGGTTATAAAAAAATGAGTGATGTTATTTTTGAAGAAATGCTGCGCTTAACTGGTGGACAAAAAGAGCAGTTATCCTAATAGCATTCGGACTTTTTCGTTTTAACCTATCTATCCATTATTTAGCAAAACTAGCTGTGGAATATTATTGGATATTGCTTTAAGATAAAGAGACAAACAGTTATCAATACATCGATTTAAATAGTGGAGGAAAAACGGATGAATACTTTGTATGAAAAAATAATTGATGTTTTGCAGCTTAATGGACCAACAACCCTTTCCGTCATTTATAATGAATTAAATCGCTATTTAGGAGAGGATGATACACCGATTTCAATGTCCTCCATTAAGTCTGTCCTTTCTCGCAAGAAAGACTTATTCGAGGTTTGTGATGATATTGTATCGATTCATCCAGATAAAGAAATTACAAAATTAATTGTTGAATATAAGGTTAATCAAGAACACTCTTTTAGTATTCATATCGATTTTGACCTTCACAATTATTTAATTCAAGAATGGAGTCAATTTCCAATTGTCATTCCACCAGTTTTTAATAAAATCGAGCCATACGAATACGATGCTTTAAAGATGGAATTATATCGATTGAAAATTTGGAATTGGGAAGAAGAGCTCTTGGGAATTGATTCAGTTAAATGTACAGTTCGGTTAGTTACTGTAAATGCCTCTTACACTGTTGATTTAGTAAATATACAATCAAAAGAATGGAGACATTTACAGAAAATCATTTCCCTTTTTACAGATTTAGAATTGCTGCTTAAGTAGTGGAGATAAGCATATCAGTGGGGAAATTGATGTTCTTATTTTTATAAAAGGCTGTTTTCTAAAGGATTATTGTTTTTTCAATAGGAAAAAAAGAATTAGTTGGAAACAATTAGCAGCCGGAATACATGAAGAATCCTGTGGGACTAGCGAGACAGTCTGAGACCCCGGAGGCTTAAGCTTAGCCCCACGGAAAGCGAAGTGTATTCCGGCTGCGGGTAATCGCAACAAACTTTACGAAAACAGCCTTATAAAATTAATAGGAAATTACTGAGAAATCCCTTTTGCTTTTTAACATCAGCAAAAGGGATTTGTTGTTATTTATAATTTAACGATACATCGTCCATAATCCAATATCTTCAAATCCGATTTTTTTATAAATCTTTCCTGCCTCTGGATTGTCATAAAACAAGCAGACATATTGTTTTTCAGCTAATACATCATTAATAAGTGCTGTCATTAACTTACTAGCATACCCATTATTCCGATAATCTTTGTGTGTGCATACACCGACTATCATTGCCGATTGGGAATTTTCGGCTGTAGTTGAAACAGTTGAAATAATATTTCCTCTATCATTTTCAAGAAAATATGTGCGTCCGGTTTTAGATTCAATTGCTTTTTTTAACATTTCTTTTGTTTCATCTGTCGTGCTAAATTCATCGATGGAATGCTGTAATGCTACAATTCTGTCAATATCAACAATCGTTGCGTTTTTGATTGTTTCGGTTGCTTGTAATTCTCTTTTTGTTCCACATTGTGCAAAATATGTGACTCTTTTCTTTCCTAATGTAATGTTAGGGTGATTTTCAAATCTCTCCACTAACTCAGCTTTACCAGACAAGGTAACAGGCTTGTTATTAGAATACATAATTGTAGCAAAGCCGTTTACATCAAAATTGTCCTTATCTTGACAATAAAATATATAGCTTTCAAAGTATTTTAGCAGAACTGCAGTTACTTCCCCATTTTTAAATTCTCCCCAAAGCTTTTGGAATGTTGCATGGTAGCCGAACGCTTCAATATCGCCAATAATAAATAGATTGATTGAAGGATTCTGGAACAAAAATTCCATGACAATGGAATGATCTTTCTCTGTAAGTTCTCGAATCATTTATGTAACCTTCTTTCTGTCTATAAAATAATTATTTGTAAGTTTACCATAATATTTAGAATTTAAATAGAGTTAAGAATTGTTTTATTAATGATTTTGTAAAGAGATTGGATAGTATTGCTTGGATGAGGGAAGGAAAGTGGCGTCAAGAGGGGGGGATGAAAACTACATTAGCAGTAGAAGCGTGGAAAGTGGTGTTCATTAGGGAGATGAACACCATATTAGCAGTAGGAGTCAAAGAAAATGGCGTTCATCCGCAAGATGAAAACCAAAACCGCAACAATACCAACATAAACTAATATTAAAAACAAGCGATAAAATCCACATGCAAATAAACCAACGAATATAACATCCACATCAAAAAAATTACAACTCCAAAGATATATTCTAAAAAGGGAGTTTAAAAAAGTCTAGACAAAACACAAATAAAAACCAGCTGAAACAACAATATCAGCTGGTTTTCATTACCGATCATATCAAATAAAGAAAAGGGCATTCTACTAAATTACAGGGAACTAGATAATACATTAAAATATCTTGCATCTGGATGGGCAAATACCATTGCAGAAACAGATGCTTCTGGTTCCATCATACATTCCTCCGATAAAGTAATGCCAATATCCTCTGGAGAAAGTAGTCCAAATAATTTTTTTTGGTCTTCTAGTTCAGGGCATGCTGGGTATCCAAATGAAAATCGTTGCCCTTGATATTTCGCAGCAAAGCGTTCCTTCATCGTAAAGGTTGCTGGATCAGGGAATCCCCATCTATCTCTAATTTGGCGATGAATTAATTCTGCCAGACCTTCTGCTGTTTCTAAGGCTAGTGATTGTAGGGCATGGGATTCAAGAAATCTTCCATCCCGCTTTAATTGTTCTGCTGCTTCTCGTATTCCTGTGCCAGCTGTAACTGCAAAAAAGGCAACATAGTCCATCATTCCGCTTTCGACTGGCTTTAGATAGTCTGCGAGACAAAGATATGGTTCTCTTTCTTGTCTTGGAAAGTCAAAGGTTTCCAATAGCTTAGATGCATTCTCTGGATCATAAATATATATTTTATTTCCATCCGATTGAGCAGGATAGAAGCGGTAAATGGCTTTAGGATATATCCAGTTATTTTGTTCTGCTTCCTGTAAAAGCTGTTCAATCATATTGTTTAGTTGGACCGCTCTTTCATCTTTAGCAGAGAGTAGCATTTCTACTTTTCCTTTTAAACCTAGATGGTGTCCTAGCAGCATTTGTTTATTAATATATGGTTTAATATGCCCAAGTGTATAATTGGTTAATAAATGCCTTTTGGTATCCTGTGGTATGAAGATAGGCGCATTTTGATTTATTGTTTTTCTTTTTATGCCTGTGATAATAGGTTTTACAGGGTCCTTGATTGGCTTTGTTAAAAGTGCTTGTTTTTTTCTGTTATGTTCTTCTTTAAGTAAAAGCACTTCTTCATTATTTGTAAGTTGATTTGCAAGTGAGAGTCCATTCATGGCATCTTTTGCATAAAGTACTAATCCATCATATTCCCTTGTAATTTTCGTATCAGTAAATTTTCTTGATAAAGCAGCCCCGCCGACTAATATAGGGATATCTATTCCTGCTTGTTTCATATCGGCTGCTGTTAAAACCATCTGCTGGGCTGATTTTACAAGGAGACCAGATAAACCAACAATGTTTGGCTTTTCCTTTTTAATTGCAGAAACTAACTCTGCTGGTGGAACTTTTATACCTAGATCAATGACATCATAGCCGTTATTTGAGAGAATAATATCGACAAGATTTTTCCCAATATCGTGAACATCTCCTTTTACGGTGGCTAAGATAACTTTACCTTTCGTTGAGGTTGAAACGTTTTTGTCCATATAGCCTTCTAAAAAAGAAACAGATGCTTTCATTACTTCTGCACTTTGGAGAACTTCTGCCACAATTAACTGATTATCATTAAACAAGCGACCGACTTCTTTCATTCCGTTCATTAGCGGTCCATTAATAATATCTAATGGTGCACTATAGTTGTTTAGCGCAATTGCCAAATCATCTAGTAAACCTTCCTTTGTTCCTTCCACGACATAATAAGCCAATCGTTCATCTAATGTTAAATGTTCTAGTGAATTAACCTTTTCTTTTTTCTTATCCCGATAGAAATCGGTAAAAACTGCTAATGTTTCATCTGTTGTTTCAAATAATAGCTTTTCAGCTAACTCAATTTCTTCTTTACTAATGGACGCGAATCTTTCTAGCTTTTCCGTATTGACGATGGCGTAATCTAGACCAGCTTGCGTACAGTGATAAAGAAAGACGCTATTTAGTATTTCTCGGCCAACAGGAGGGAGACCAAAGGAAACATTGCTTATTCCAAGAATCGTTTGAACATCTGGACAAGCTTCTTTAATTTGTTTGATTCCTTCTACAGTAGCTTTAGCAGAACCAATATATTGTTCATCGCCAGTACCTACAGGGAAAACAAGGGGGTCAAAAATAATATCCTGGCCATTTATCTTATATTTGTTCGTTAATAATTCATAAGAGCGTTTTGCTACTTCTAACTTTTTTTCCACTGTTACTCCCATTCCATCTTCATCGATTGTTCCTACAACAACAGAGGCACCATATTTGTGGATGAGAGGGGCAATGGCTTGAAATCTTTCTTCCCCATCTTCTAGGTTAATACTATTAATAATTGCCTTACCTTGTGAATAGGAGAGGGCTTTTTCAATTACTTTTTCATCAGTTGAGTCGATGACAAGAGGCACCTTCACTTTTTTTACAACCTCTTTCATAAAAAGCTCCATATCCTCCAGTTCATCTCTATCAGGATCTGCTAAACATATATCGATAACATGTGCTCCGCCCTTAACTTGGGCTCTTGCAATTTCTGATGCTTCTTCAAATTTCGCTTCATTTATTAACCGCTTAAATTTCCGGGAACCGATGACATTTGTACGTTCTCCAACCATTATCGGTCTTAATGTAGGGTCATCATAAATGAATGGCTCAATTCCAGAAACCATATGATAGTTTGTTTCCGCTACTTTCCGAGGGGAAATCTCCTTCATTTTTTCCGATATTGCTCGAATATGCTCTGGCGTTGTCCCACAGCAACCACCGACGATGTTTAGCCAGCCTTCTTTTGCAAAACCGCTTAATTTATTCGCAAGAGAGGATGCTGTTTCATGATAATGTCCTTCTTCATCCGGTAAGCCGGCATTAGGATAGCAGCTTACGGCATACTTTGAAAGACCAGAAAGAGAGCGGATATGATCCTGCATAAACTCCGGCCCTGTCGCACAATTTAATCCGATTGCAATTGGATTCATATGTTCAACAGAAATGTAAAAAGCTTCGATAGACTGGCCAGCTAGGGTTGTTCCCATTGGTTCAATTGTGCCTGAGATCATTAACGGTAGTTCTTTTCCTGTCTTTGAAAAGGCCTGCTTAATTCCGAGAAAGCCAGCTTTTACATTTAACATATCCTGACTTGTTTCTAGGAGGAGAATATCTACGCCTCCATCAATAAGACCAGTTGCTTGTTCTTCATATGATGCGATAAGCTCATCAAATGTAGTGCCACCAGTAACACTTAATGTTTTGGTTGTAGGTCCCATTGCACCTGCGACAAACCTTGGCCAATCGGGAGTTGAATATTTCAAAGCAGCATCTTTGGCGAGTTTTGCTGCAGTTATGTTCAGTTTGTAAGCAAGATGTCCTAGATGATATTCATCTAGGACAAGTTTAGTTGCGCCAAATGTATTTGTTTCAATAATATCAGCGCCAGCCTCAAGATATGCTTCATGAATTTTGGAAATGATTTCTGGTCTTGTTAATGTTAGATTTTCATTACAACCTTCTAATTCCTCGCCACCAAAATCGGAAGCTGTTAAATCCTCTTGTTGGAGCATTGTGCCCATTGCGCCGTCCATAATCATGATTTTTTGTTTGAGTTTGTCAGCTAATGATATTTGTTGCATCACATTTCCTCCTAGTTGCAGCAGTTCGTAACTTAGTATAGCGAGCCAATTCGACTGAAAGCTCATATCGTAAAAAAGGCGTTATTAAATAGATACCGTTAAAGAAGGTGGATGCAGTATCAATTAGCGACTTTGTAATAGTTAAACCTTCTTGTGTTGCTTTTTCTGGATTGTCTTTTAAATTTGCCATTGCCTGACGAATCGAATCCTCTATTTTTATACCAGGTACTTCATTGTGAAGAAATTCGGCATTATTGCTGCTCGTCAAAGGCATTAAGCCGATATAAATTGGTATATCAATATGTTTAGTAGCTTCATATAACTCAACTATTTTTTCTTCTGAATAAATTGGCTGTGTAATAATATAATCAGCTCCGCAGGCAATTTTCTTCTCGAGTCTTTTAACAGCCTTATCCACTTGGCGAACATTTGGATTAAATGCCGCAGAGACAGAAAAAGCTGTCTTTTGTCCTAAGTTTTTTCCAGAGAATGAGAGACCTTCATTTAACTGCTTGATCATCGAAATTAAATCAAAAGATGTCATATCATAAACGGAAGAAGCACCTGGAAAATCGCCAACTCTTGCAGGATCGCCTGTAATTGCTAAGACATCATGAAGGCCAAGTGTATGTAATCCCATTAAATGAGACTGCAATCCAATCATATTCCGATCCCGGCAAGCAATGTGAATAAGGGGACGTAGGCCAATATTCTGCTTTACTAATGTACCGATTGCTGTATTGGAAATACGAGCAGATGCTAAACTATTGTCTGCAAGCGTAATGGCGTCAATGCCTTCTTCTTTTAATTTTTTTGCTCCTTCAAAAAAACGTGTTGTATCTAATTTTCTTGGCGGATCTAATTCTACAATGACCGAAGCTCTTTCCTTTACAATTTCCTCCAAGGGTGTGAATTCCCGTGGGGGAGGGGAGTGAAGGACAATAGAATCTACCATAGCTTTGTTAGATGTAACAGGTTTATCTGTAATAGGGGAAGCATTTTTCAATACTTCCGCGAAGTTTTTTATATGTTCAGGTGTTGTTCCACAACATCCTCCCAATAGCCGAACCCCTTGTTTACGGAACTCTTCAGCTGATTTTCTGAAATATTCCGCATTGTCCTTATATTCGAATTTTCCGTCAATATAAGTTGGTAAACTAGCATTTGGATATGCTGATAAATAGGCATCCTTTGGCAGTGGAATCTGCTCGAGTGATGCAATCATATGGTGTGGGCCCAATCTGCAATTTAGCCCAATGACATCTGCTCCTAAACCTTCTAATCTCTCAAAGGCATTCTTTAGTGGCGACTGATTTTGCAACACGCCGATTTCATGTATGGAGACCTGCGCTATGACTGGAAGGTCTGTTTCTTTTTTTGTAATTTGTAATACTGTTTCTAATTCTTCCATATCATAAAATGTTTCTAAGAGAATACCATCGACACCTTCTAGAAGTAAACAATAAAGCTGTTCTCGAAAACTTCGCTTTAATTCTTCTAAGCTAATGGCTTGAGGCTTCATTCCTCTATTTCCGCCAATTGTGCCTAAAACACTCACATTCTTATCTTTTGAAGATTGTTTGGCAATTTTAACGGCAGTACTGTTTATTTCCTTTACGCTATCCTCAAGCCCATATCTTTGTAACTTTAAATAGTTGGCAGCATATGAATTTGTTTGAATAATATCTGCACCTGCATGGATATATGCTTGATGAACCTGTTCAATTTGTTCTCGATGAGAAATATTTAATGCTTCGAAGCAAGTATCCTTTCCGTAAGAATAGAGGAGGGTACCCATAGCACCGTCCGCTATTAAAATTTCGCTTTTTAGTCGATCAAGAAAACTCATCATATTCCTCCATTAAATATAATGTAGCTCCGCTGTTTTTTTCAATGCAGCCTCAAAGTCATTGATTAAGTCTTGAGGATTTTCTAGTCCAACGGAAAGGCGAAGAAGAGCATCTGTAATTCCACGTTCTGCCCGAGCAGCAGGATCCATTGCCGCGTGAGACATTTTTGCAGGATACGAAAGAATTGATTCGACTGCACCGAGACTTACAGCAAAAACCGGTAGTTTCACATTTTCAACAAATGTCCGCATTGCTTCTTCTGAATGTAACTCAAAGGAAAATACAGCACCTGGATTTGACGCTTGTTTTCGCTGGATGGCATATTGTGGATGGTCTTCAAATCCAGGATAATGTACTTTTTTGATTAAAGGATGATTTCGTAAATGCTCTGCAATAATTCGAGCACCATCACTTGAATGCTTCATGCGGACATGTAAAGTCTTGATTCCTCTAAGCAGTAACCAGCAATCCTGTACACCAAGAACAGCACCAAAGGAATTTTGCAAATAGCCAATTTGTTTGGCAAGGGATGGATCCTTTACAACTGCAACGCCGGCAATAACATCACTATGTCCAGACAAGAATTTAGTTGCACTATGTAAGACGACATCAGCTCCAAGTGTTAATGGCTTTTGTAGGGCTGGTGTTAAAAAGGTATTATCAACGAATGTCCACGCATTGTACTTTTTTGCTAGAAGGCTAATTGCCTCAATATCTGTAACCTTTAACAACGGATTAGAAGGAGTTTCTACATAGAAAACTTTTGTATTTGGTAAAACCGCTGCTTCAACAGCTTCTAAATTTGTCATATCAACAAAGGTATGGTCTATGCCAAAGCGATTTAACACAGTTGTAACCATACGATAAGTACCGCCATAAACATCTTCCGAAATCACAACATGGTCACCTTGTGATAATAAGAGGAAGGCAGTTGAAATAGCAGCCATTCCAGAAGAAAAGGCAAATCCATGTGTACCATCCTCTAATTCTGCTACGACTTCTTCTAGGGCTTCCCTTGTTGGGTTCAAACTTCTGCTATAATCATATTTGCCAAATTCATCTATATCCTTTTGATGGAAGGTAGAAGCGTGCTGAATTGGCACGCTAACGGCTCCTGTTTCTGGATCGAATTTATGCTTATTATGAAGTAGTTTCGTTTCAAATGTATATGGTGTGCTCATATTGTTACCTCCTTGGCAATTCCCTTTGCAATGGAAAATGCTTTATCCAAATCTTTTATTAAGTCATTTACATTTTCAATACCTACAGAAAAACGCAATAGCTGGTTATCAACACCTGTTTCTAATCTTACTTCTAATGGAATATCAGCATGGGTTTGTGTAGCTGGATAGGTAATAAAGCTTTCCACACCACCTAAACTTTCTGCAAAAGAGATGAGAGTTAAATTTTGCAGAAATGGATTTACCCAAGATTCGTTTTGAATTCTAAATGAGATCATTCCACCTCGACCAGGATAGAGAACATCTACAACAGCTTCGTGTTCTTGAAGGAAGGAAGAGAGTGTTTTTGCATTTTCTTCATGTTTCTCCATTCTTAACGCTAATGTTTTCATTCCTCTCATTAATAACCAAGAATCAAAGGGACTTAAAACAGCACCAGCGGAATTATGATGTAAAAAAAGCTCCTTACAAAGTGCTTCTCCTTTAGCTACAATAAGACCTGCAAGGACATCGTTATGACCGCCCAAATACTTTGTCGCACTATGGATGACGATATCAGCTCCTAAGCGAATCGGCTGTTGGATAATAGGAGTATAAAAAGTATTATCTACAATAAGTAAAATATCGTTTTCTTTTGCAATGGAAGCAACTTCAGAAATATCCGTTTGCTCCATTAAAGGATTAGTAGGAGTTTCAAGGAAGATCGCTTTTGTATTAGGGGATATTGCCGCACGCAGGGCATTTGTATCTGAGGTATTGACGTAAGTACATCGCAGACCCCATTTTTTATAGCCTTGTTCTAGCAGTCTGTATGTTCCTCCATATAAATCTTTGGAAATAATCCACTCATCACCACTTTGGAAAAGAGAAAGGATTGTTTGAATGGCAGCCATTCCTGAACTACAAGCGAATCCTTGATCTCCTTCTTCTAAATCAGCAATCGCTCTTTCTAAAATTTCTCTAGTTGGATTTCCAGTACGAGTATAATCGTAGCCAGTTGACTCTCCAATACCGGCATGACGATAAGCGGTGGAAAAATAGACAGGTGGATTTACCGCACCCGTTGTTGTTTCACTGCGATTTCCAATTTGTGCTAACTTCGTTTCTAAATTATACATTCTATAACTCTCCTATTCTTTTATGTGGATTTTTTATGTAATAAGTACGTACCAAGAAAGAATAGAAGAAAAAATCCATAAAAAAAGTCTCCTTCGTTTATAAGAAGAAGACTTTGATTATTTATTGGTCCTTCTTCTTATCTTTCAAGCCATTATGCTTGATGGAATTAGCACCTTTTCAGTATTTTGTAGGGTACTGAAGGTTGCTGAGGTTTCTTCGGGCCATTCCCTCTACCTCTCTTGATAAGAATTACTTATGTAATTGTTTCTTAATTTACTATATATTTTAAAAGTTAGCAACAATTATTTTTTATTTCTGAAAAGAATCTTTATTCTTCTTATTTTAAATAAGCGGAAAATAAAGTTATATTTCTTCAATAAGCTGATATACATCTACATCTAATTCATAATCAGGATTGGCTTTCGTATATATTCTTGCTTTTTTCGTTTTCTCATCAACGTTTTGAATGATTATCTTTTCTCCCTGATAACTAACATCCACAATATCCGCCGCATTCATAATTTCAATCGCACGTCCAATATTCATTGTGAAACCTCCTAAACTTCCTAATAATACTTTCATCTTAAATAATAAATTAAAACAATAGACATACGAGTTTAAAAAAAACCTATTTTCTTATGCTATTTTTTCCAAATTATTCTAAAGAACGAATAATACTTTCTTTATAATGGCTAAATTTCTAAAATTTTATGCCCGATTTTTTCTTCTCATCATATTTTAATGTTTCTTTCATGCCTTTTTACAAAAAGAGGTATACCATTTGTTTTATTCACTTAAGCACATTGAAAAATATGTTTATATTATCAACAGAAGTAATATAGTTGCTTAATTATCCCATTGCAATGGGTAAATAGGAAATATCCTTATTGCATTAAGCAAAAATTTCATTAAAAGGAGAGATGAAACATGAATTTTCTTCGCATCGCAATGATCGTATTTAGTTCCATAACTGCTGCGTCTTTATTTGGCTTTCAATTTGTTGAAATAGCGCACGCAATTATGGATTCTATGTTTTCAAAAGAAAATTAAATGTCGTAAACAATTTTTGTATATCAAGCTTCTAACATGATAAAATAACGATATCTTTAGGTAAGTTAAAGCTGTTTTGTTGAAATTTTTTTCTCCCAAATTTCAACATTACGCTTATAACGATACCTATGTACATATAGAGAGCGTGGTATGATGAAAAAAATTTTGATAATTGAAGACGAAAAAAATCTTTCGAGATTTATTGAATTAGAATTAACGTATGAAGGTTACAAAACAGAGGTTTGTTCAGATGGTAGAAGCGGTCTTCAAAAGGCATTAGAGGAAGATTGGGATATCATTTTATTAGATCTTATGCTGCCAGAATTAAATGGAATTGAGGTATGCAGAAGACTCCGCCAAACAAAAAACACCCCTATATTAATGATAACTGCACGAGATAGTGTTCTAGATAGAGTATCTGGATTAGATAGTGGCGCAGACGATTATTTAATTAAACCATTTGCTATTGAAGAGCTACTTGCAAGACTCCGTGCGTTGTTTCGCAGAATTGATCCACAAAGTAATTCTTCCAATAAAGTAGTGACAAAGCTAACATACAAAGACATTACGCTTGAGGTGGAGTCGCATATTGCCAAAAAAGGCGAAGCACTTCTATCCTTAACGAAAAGAGAGTATGATTTACTTTATATGTTTATGACCAATATAAATATCGTTTTATCTAGAGATAAATTATTAGAAAAGATATGGGGATATGAATCAGAAGTAGAAACAAATGTGATTGATGTATATGTAAGATATTTAAGAAATAAGCTTGATCCATCTGGACAAGAAGTATATATAGAAACGGTCAGAGGAATAGGATATGTGATGAGATGAAATTTATAAAAAAAGTGTCTCTTTTACCTTGGAAGTGGAAATTAACACTAGCATTATCTGTTAGCATTTTTTTAACTTATTCTATTTTTTCTTTTTTTGAGTTCCATACTGTTTCTTCTTGGTTATTAAATCAGGAAGAAACAGATATGAAGCAAGCGATGGAGCAAGTCGTCCAACAGCTGAATATAAAGGAAAGAGATCTTACAGAAGAAGAACTGACAGATAATATTGCTTTATTGGAGAAATTAAATAATAACAATCAGCTTATTCGTGTATTGGATGATGATGGACATGCCATCCTTTCTGATATGAATGGTGATTTCCCCATCATTGAACCTAATCAGATATACAATGATGAGCAATTTCATTATATTTCTATTGGTGAGCAGAACTCAATAGTATACAGTAAGGAATTAAAGCTGCCATCATTTAAAGGAAGAGTTGAAATCATAAGATCTCTGCAATCATTAGATAAGGTTCGTGAACATTTACGTTTTGCCATGATGTTGTTTACAATTGCTGCGTTATTAATAAGTGGACTTATTGGGTACTTTATTTCCTATTTATTATTAAGACCTGTCAACTCCATGACAAAAACCATGAAAAAAATTAAGAATACTGGCTTTAAAGAAAGAATGCCTGTTTATCGTCAAAAAGATGAAATATCCGATTTAACGATTATTTTTAATGAGATGATGGATGTGATTGAACAGTCCTTTCAGCAACAAAAACAATTTATTGAAGACGCTTCCCATGAGCTGAGAACACCAGTTTCTGTGCTAGAGGGACATCTTTCTATGCTAAATAGATGGGGAAAAAATAATAAAGACATTTTAGAAGAGTCCCTTGTGGCATCTACCGAGGAAGTAACTAGATTAAAAAAATTGATCATCAGCTTATTAGACTTATCGAGATTAGAACAAAATAGAGGAGAATCCGATTTAACGCCGGAAAGAGTAAAGTTGGTTTTAGAACACACAATCCGTGATTTTACAATGCTCCATCAGGATTTTACCTTTCAAATGAAGCTTGATTCCCTTCATCTTTATAAAGTGTCTGAACAGCATTTACAGCAAATCATTACAATTTTAATGGATAATGCGGTGAAATATTCTTTTCAAGAAAAAAATATTTTTCTTCATACGTATGAAACAGACCACCATTTTGTTCTAGAGATTAGTGATCAAGGAATTGGTATCCCGAAAGAAGACATTGATAAAGTATTTGATCGGTTTTATCGTGTAGATAAAGCCCGAAGCAGAGAGCAGGGCGGAACAGGTCTTGGATTGGCTATAGCTAAGAAAATTGTAGAATTGTATAAAGGAACGATAACGATTAAAAGTAAAGTTGGACAAGGGACAAAAGTCATGGTTCGATTTCATATATAGAAGAAAAGGAAGTTCTACCGTGTAAAATACGTGGTTTGAACTTCCTTTTTTCCTTTGTCATGTAATGATGAAAGCCGCATAAGATTACTAGTAAGATTGTTTTTTTTGCCAAGATAGGAGCGGCAAAAAATATTTTTAATTTTTTTACTATAAAAATGTGTAAAACTTTTGAAGCTGTAATTAAACCATGATAGAATAGTAATGTAAACGTTTTAAAAAAGTTTTTTTAATAAAAGGTGTATTGTGCAATAACAAAGGGAAGATAAAAATGATATTAAAAGTGGTGGAGGGAAATTTTCATGGAGAAGCCATCTGGTGGTACAGTCTCATACCAACCAAAGTTTTACGGGCCCAATTTAGGGCTTGTAATGGAGCTTTATGAGCAATATGTTCAAGATCCGAATTCAGTTGATGAAGAAATGAAAAAGCACTTCGATCAATGGGGTCCCCCGATTGATCATCAAGAACAAACTAGCACAAATCATTTATCTTTACAATCCGAGGTTCAAGTTGAGAAAATTATTGCAGCGGTTACATTAGTAAATAAGATAAGGGCTTATGGACATTTAGCCGCAGATATCTACCCTTTAAAGGACCATAAAAGAGAATATGATTTATTTGAACTATCGCGCTTTAATCTTACAAAAGAAGATTTAGTAAAAATTCCAGCCTCTTTAATTTGTCCAGACGCACCAAAGCATGTATTTAATGGCTTTGAGGCTGTTCAGTATTTAAAAGATATTTATATGAAGACGATTGCGTTTGAATACTATCATGTTAATGATATTAAAGAAAAGAATTGGCTGCAGGCAAAAGTGGAGTCTGGAAGCCTAAAGCCTGCGTGTCATAAGGAATTAAAAAAGAAATTATTAAAAAGAGTAATTGAAGTAGAGGAATTTGAGAGTTTTTTACATAGAACGTATGTAGGGCAAAAGAGATTTTCTATTGAAGGTCTTGATGCAATGGTACCGTTGATTGATGAGATTATTTCAAAATCAGTGATCAATGGTGCACAAAATATTAATATAGGAATGGCACACAGAGGTCGATTAAATGTTTTGGCACATGTTTTAGAAAAGCCATATGAAATGATTTTTTCTGAATTTCAGCATGCTCCAAATAAGCAATTAGTTCCTTCTGAAGGATCCATCGGAATCAGTTTTGGATGGACAGGAGATGTTAAGTATCATTTAGGCTTAGATCGCCAAATTAAAGCGAATAATGTGTCGAATGTCCGTTTAACACTTGCTAATAATCCGAGTCATCTCGAGTTTGTTGGTGCAGTTGTAGAGGGCTTCACACGTGCTTCACAGGATGATAGAACGAAACCAGGATTTCCAGAAGAAGATTCAAACAAATCTTTAGCTATCTTAATTCATGGGGATGCAGCATTTCCAGGGCAAGGGATTGTTTCTGAGACATTAAATCTTACAGGATTAAAGGGATATCGAACTGGAGGTACCATTCATATCATTGCCAATAATACCATTGGCTTTACGACCGAATCGAGTGATTCTAGATCTACTCGCTATGCAAGTGATTTAGCAAAAGGGTTCGAAATACCGATTATTCATGTCAATGCAGATGATCCAGAGGCTTGTATTAAAGCTGCGAAGCTCGCATGTGAATATAGAGCAAAATTTAAAAAGGATTTCTTAATCGATTTAATTGGCTATAGAAGATACGGGCATAATGAAATGGATGAACCAATGACAACAAATCCATTAATGTACAAGTTAATCCATGAACATCCTACTATTACAAAGCTGTATGGTGAAAAACTAGTCACAGAAAATATTATGCAAGAAACGGAAGTTCAAGCTATCAAGGATGAAGTGATTGGAAAATTAAAAGAAGCACATGAACGAGTGCCGAAACAGCATGAGGATCCAATCATTACAAATCCACCTAATTCAGTGGAACGACAATTACCACAAATAAACACAGCTGTTTCGATTGAACAACTGAAACATATTAATAATGAATTGCTTTCTTATCCTCCTCCATTTCAAATTTTTGATAAATTAGGAAAAGTATTAAAACGAAGAAATGATGCGTTAGAGGGAAATGGCAAAATTGATTGGTCTTTAGCAGAAACATTAGCATTTGCTACGATTTTGGAGGATGGGACACCTATTCGTTTATCTGGTCAAGATTCGGAACGTGGTACTTTCGCTCATCGTAATATTATCCTACATGACTATCAGACAGGAGAGCAGTATTCACCATTACATACCTTATCAACTGCAAAGGCATCGTTCGCTGTTCATAATAGTCCATTGTCAGAAGGTTCCGTCTTAGGATTTGAGTACGGTTACAATGTTCATGCACCAGAAACGCTTGTGTTATGGGAAGCACAATTTGGCGACTTTGCAAATGCGGCTCAAGTAATGTTTGACCAATTTATTGCAGCAGGCAGAGCGAAATGGGGACAAAAATCCGGTCTAGTTATGCTTTTGCCACATGGATATGAAGGGCAGGGTCCAGAGCATTCCAGTGCAAGACTAGAAAGATTCCTAATTTTAGCAGCAGAAAACAACTGGACAGTGGCAAATTTATCATCATCAGCTCAATATTTTCATATTTTAAGAAGACAGGCAGCTATTCTAAAAAAAGAAGAAGTTCGCCCACTAGTTATTATGACACCAAAAAGCTTGTTGCGTAATCCAGATGTTGCTTCAAATAGTTTAGAATTCAGTGATGGAGCTTTCCAATCTATTTTGGAAGTAGAGGATGGATTGGAAAATCAAAAAGCTGTTACTCGATTAGTTCTGTCAACAGGGAAAGTTTCCATTGATTTATATAAAGCATATCAGAATCTTGAAAACGCGAATGCCATTCATCTTGCAAGAGTAGAAGAAATTTACCCATTCCCGGAAGAAAGACTAGCAGAAATTATTCAGCGTTTTCCTCATTTAAAAGAAATTGTATGGGTGCAAGAGGAACCAAAAAATATGGGGGCATGGAGCTTTATGGAACCAAGAATTAGAAAGCTGATTCCAAATTCTGTTTCCTTGCAATATGTTGGTAGAAGAAGAAGATCAAGTCCTGCTGAAGGGGATCCAAATGTTCATCGTAAAGATCAAGCAAGAATTGTAAATGAAGCATTGACAATGGAATGAATTGAGGGGGAAAAATAAAATGGCAGAGATTAAGGTACCAGAATTAGCTGAATCCATTACAGAGGGAACAGTAGCACAATGGTTGAAGAAAACAGGGGAGTACGTAGAAAAGGGAGATTATATTGTTGAACTAGAAACAGATAAAGTAAATGTGGAAATTATTTCGGAAGAAAGTGGCATTATTCAAGAATTAAAAGCAAGTGAAGGAGACACTGTCCAAGTTGGGGAAACAATTGCGATTGTAAATGCACAAGGGGCAGCAGCTGAACAACCAAAAGCAGTAGAAGTAGTAGAAGAAAAGCAAGTTGCAGAGGAAATAACAGAAGCTCCACAAGCAGAACAGCCTAAGGTACAAGAAGATTTATCGGGTACGAAACAACTTCCGATTGCTTCTCCAGCAGCTCGCAAATTGGCACGTGAGCGAGGAATTGATTTAGCTGCTGTAAAAACAAATGATCCGTTAGGAAGAGTTAGAGCACAAGATGTAGCAGCATTTGAGCAAAAGCAAGTTGAAGTTCCAGCAGCTCAGCCATCACAAGCTCCCAAAGCAGCTACATCCACTCCTGCCGCTGAAATGGATAACCGAGTAGAAAGAGTTAGAATGACAAGAAGAAGACAAACTATTGCTAATCGCCTATTAGAAGTAAAACAAAATACAGCAATGCTGACTACTTTTAATGAAGTAGATATGACAAATATTATGGCACTTAGAAATCGTCGGAAAGATACGTTCCAAAAAGAGAATGATGTGAAGCTCGGATTTATGTCTTTCTTTACAAAAGCTGTCGTAGCTGCTTTAAAGAAAGCGCCGCTACTAAATGCAGAAATTCAAGGCGATCAAATCGTATTGAAAAAATATTATGATATTGGTATTGCCGTTTCAACAGACGAAGGACTTGTTGTACCTGTATTAAGAGATGCGGACCGAAAAAACTTCGCAGAAATTGAAGGGGAAATTTTAGGTTTTGCTAGTAAAGCTAGAAATAATAAACTTTCCTTGAGCGATTTGCAAGGTGGTACATTTACCATTACTAACGGTGGTGTGTTCGGCTCCTTGTTATCTACTCCAATTCTTAATGGGCCACAGGTTGGAATACTCGGAATGCATAAAATTCAATTACGCCCTATCGCAATTGATGCAGAAAGAATGGAAAATCGTCCAATGATGTATCTTGCGCTTTCCTACGATCATCGAATTATCGATGGGAAGGAAGCCGTTACCTTCCTAGCCAGAATTAAAGCATTACTAGAGGATCCAGAATCTTTATTATTTGAAGCATAAGTAATGATTTAAATAGATACAAGTGGTTTTCACATAAGAAACCACCTGTATTCTTTTTATACTTGAATAATTTTTCATCTAAAATTTTAAAAAGAAAGGAGTAGATTATGAAAGACAATGACACCGTACTAGTTTTTGTATATGGCTCTTTGTTAAAGAATGAATTGAATCATTCTATGATGACAAATTATACATGTGTTGCTGAAGACGTTTGGATTTACGGGAGATTATATGATGCTAGCTTAGAATATCCTTTTTTAATCATAGATAATCATAAAAAAGTATATGGCGAATTATACGAAGTCCCAGTAGAAGAAGTATCTTTACTTGATGCATTTGAAGATTATGAGCCTGAAGGAAAGGATAATCTCTATGTACGGAAAGAAGTGACAGTATATAGGGACAATGAAACTTGGCAAGCATTTGTATATGTCTGTAATCAAGAAGAAATGCTGCAACAAGAAATAACAGAGGAAAGTTGGCGAGCATATAGAAACAAACAGTCAAAAAAATGTTTCTAACATAATAACTCTTTTGGTTTAATGGATACTCCTTCTGTGGTATAGATTATTATCGACATCATAGAAAGAAGGTCATAATATGTATATTCAAGAACATAATAATTTATATGTTATCAAGTATGATCATACATCCTATTATGCAATGGATTTCAAACGCTTAGATTGGATAAATGGCGTTTGCTATGTGACTTTTTTACAAGCATATACAGGAAAATGGTTTACTTTTGAAAGAAATAAGATTAAGTGGATGGTAAAGGAAAAAGAGAATTTAGTTTCATAATGAGAACATGTTGCACTATGTATCGGTTTCCCTTTATACTAGGATAGTACTAGAATGAAAGGAGCAAAGAAATGATACATCAAAATTGGGAAAATAAACAAACCATTAAAAGAGTAAAATGTATACATACCGATGCAAGCAAATACATTGTTAATAGAGTGTTAACTGTTGGAAAAGAATATGAAGTGAAAAACGAAACAGAGGAATTTTACTTTGTAGTTGATAATACCGGTAAAGTCGGCGGATTTTACAAGGATTACTTTCAAACAATATAAGAAGATTAGATGTCTTAAATGAGCAATTCAGTTATGAATAGGAGGACCAATTCGCTAATAGAATCCCTCTCCTTAAACATAACGAATATCATTTTAGAGACATCTTTTTTGTTTTTCATTACAACCCTTTTTATAATTTATATAATAGTCAAGAGGATGAATAAATCATGAGTTATTTTTATGTTGGGCTTGGTGGAGTAATTGGAAGTATATTAAGATATGTAGTTGGCCAAGTTCCTTTTCCGTATGAATTTCCCTTTCAGACAATGGTGATAAATACTATTGGTTCTTTTGTTTTAGGATGGTTCACCAGTGCAATTATCAAAAAACAAAAGATTAAATCAGTATATGCAACAGCGATTGGAACAGGAATGATTGGTTCTTTTACAACTTTATCCACACTTAGCATGGATGCTGTACAGTTAGTAGCTGTAGGGAATTATTTACTTGCAACATTTTACGTAGCTGGTAGTGCTGTATTCGGATTTATGTTTGCAGTTATAGGATTAAAATTGGGAGAAAGAAAGTGGAGTCGATCAAATGCTTAATAACCTTCTATTAATCGGGTTGGGGGCATTTCTTGGTGCCATCAGTCGATTTGCACTTATTAATGAATTGAAAAAAAGAATACAGTCAAGTATCCCTATTCCAACAATGATTGTAAATATTAGTGGATCGTTCCTATTAGGATTACTAGTGGGATTGAAGGTATATACAAGTATATATTTTATTATGGCAGTTGGTTTTTTGGGAGCATATACAACCTTTTCAACATTAGCAGTTGAAGCTGTAACATTAATGAGAGAAAAGAAAAATGGAGCTTTTTTCCTTTATTCTTTAGGAACCTTTTTTGGAGGGATTTTATTTTGTCTAGCAGGTTGGAAACTTGCTTTAATCTTATAAATAAGTCTTTCAAATAGGAAGAAAGAAAAAGGACAAATTTTACTAGAATAGCTTTCAGTAAAATTTGTCCTTTATCATTATTTCTCTGTAACTACTTTTGCGTTAATGGGTTGTGGAGGATATAGCTTTCTCCCTAACAAGGATTGAAAGGTTAGAAAGATACCGCCGACAGTCCAATAGAGCGGTAAAGCTGCAGGTGCATTTAAAGAAACCATAACGATCATGACAGGAGATAGTAATCCCATTATGCGCATTTGCTTTTTTTGTTCTTGTGTCATAGTACTTTGAGAAACTCTAAACTGCAGATAATAAACAATTCCTGCTAATGCAGTTAAAATAAGGTCAGATTGACCTAAATTAAACCATAAGAAAGAATGGCTAGCTATTTCATGAGAACCGCGGATTGCATAATAGAAACCCATTAAAATTGGCATTTGAATCAGCATAGGCAAACAACCGATATTTAAGGGATTAATATTATTCTTCTTGTATAAATCCATCATTTCCATTTGTAGTTTTTGCTGCTCTTTTTGATCTTTTGTGCTTTTGATTTTTTTCTGGATAGCATCCATTTCAGGTTTAATAAGTTCCATTTTTCCTTTCATATGCTGTTGGTTTTTATATTGCTTTAGCATTAATGGCATAAGGACTAAGCGGATCACTAATGTGATAAGAATAATCGCAAGACCATAGCTTCCAGCAAAGACATCAGCAGTCCCATGAATAATCGCTATGAAAGGTTCTACAAATACTTTATGGAAAAACCCATCATTATTTCCTGTTGTTGAAGATGAACATGCACTCAGTAAAATAGTTGAAAAACTTAACAGCATAATTAATAAAGTGTTTTTAGATAATTTTTTCAATGTAATTCCTCCAAATTGTTAGTTAAATATTAGATAACAATGGAGAAATTAGGTTTTTCAGGATCATCATGAGAACTCTCTATTCTTTTACGGATATTTTTAACAATCCAGTGCAAAATAGGAGTATTATATTTTTGAACATTCATATTTATTGTTGTGATTGAAACATCTAGCGACAATTTCTGTTCTGTCGCAAAGAATTCCTGTTGGATGGTAGTCTTTATATTCCAATCCCATAAGTATTTCAGTACTAGACCTACTAAAAATGTATAGTAAACCGTTTGATAACTAGGAAAAAATGTAAAGTCTAATAATAAATCAATCATTTATACACCTCATTATTAGTGAACAATAAAATTATATCGAAATCACCGTTGAAAAGCAATTTGCAACTGGGACTATAGTAGAATTTTAAAGAGATTATGAAATATTTATGACAATTTATTAGTAACACAAAAACAATGTGATTATTTACCATTTTATAAAAAGCGGAGGATTTCCTTTCAATAAAATCAGAAGAATTGAGTATTTACAATAGGAAAAAATAAAATGAATGGTATAATAAAGGATAGTTTAAATAAAACCGCGGATGTTTCATAAATTCGTTTATTACTGAACTTGATGTAATAGATGTAACTATTAAATAGTGCATCAACTATCAGCAATTATAAGATATACTCCCATTTGTTCAGATAAAACAAAATTTGCGAAATCATCTTATTTTATTATCATAAGTGGAAGATGAAGGGGGATTTAATGAAAGCTCTAATTAATATTGATTATACTTTTGACTTTGTAGAGGGCAATTTACCATGTGGGATACCTGGCATTGCGATAGAAAAAGAAATTGTGAGTATAACAGAGCGTTTTATCGAAAATGGAGATTATACGGTGTTTGCCATTGATTTGCATACATTAAATGATAATTATCATCCAGAATCTAAGCTTTTCCCACCTCATAATATAGCTGGAACCAAGGGAAGAGAGTTGTATGGAGCACTTCAAAAAACATATGAAAATAATAAAGAGTTAACCAATGTTTATTGGATCGATAAGACTAGATACAGTGCTTTTGCTGGCACAGACTTACATATTAAATTGCAAGAAAGGTCAATAAAAGATATCTATCTAGTTGGCGTTTGTACAGATATTTGTGTATTGCATACTGCTGTTGATGCTTATAATCATGGGTATAATATCCATATATATGAAAATGCCGTAGCAACATTTAATGAAATTGGCCATCAGTGGGCATTGGAGCACTTTAAAAATGTACTAGGAGCAAGGATCCTTTAGTCGTTTAAGGGTAGCAGGAGGATTATAATGAGTTTTAATTATGAAGATGACAGTTTAATGTTACATACCGATTTATACCAAATTAATATGGCAGAAACATACTGGGAAGATGGTATTGCAGAAAAGAATGCTGTCTTTGAAGTTTATTTTAGAAAATTACCATTTCATAATGGCTATGCCGTATTTGCAGGACTGGAGAGAGTTATTCAGTATTTAGAGAGTCTCCATTTTTCAGAAAATGATATTGACTATTTAAGACAAGAAGGGTTTAAAGAGGATTTTCTTGCTTATTTAAAGGATTTACAGTTTACTGGCAGCTTGCGTTCAGTTAAAGAAGGCGAAGTTGTTTTTGCAAATGAACCATTAATGAGAATAGAAGCACCTCTTGCGCAAGCACAAATCGTAGAAACAGCTATTTTAAATATTGTGAATTACCAAACATTGATTGCGACTAAAGCTTCAAGAATTAAAAATGTGATTGGTGATGAAATAGCAATGGAGTTTGGAAGCAGACGTGCCCATGAGTTAGATGCAGCCCTCTGGGGTACACGCGCTGCCTTTATTGGCGGTTTTAGTTCCACTTCGAATGTTAGAGCAGGGAAGCTATTTGGAATACCTATTTCTGGAACACATGCCCATTCCATGATTCAGGCATATCATGAAGAGTATATTGCTTTTCACAAATACGCAAGAAGACATAAGGACTGTGTGTTTTTAGTAGACACCTATGATACTTTGCGTTCTGGTGTGCCAACTGCAATTAAAGTGGCGAAAGAATTAGGAGAAAGCATTAATTTTCGCGGTGTTCGCTTAGACAGTGGAGACCTTGCTTACTTATCGAAAGAAGCAAGGAAAATGCTCGATGAAGCAGGTTTTACAGATGCAAAAATAGTTGCAAGTAATGATCTTGATGAATATACAATCATTAACTTAAAAGCACAAGGTGCAAAAATAGATATTTGGGGAATTGGCACGAAATTAATTACTGCATATGATCAACCAGCTCTTGGTGGTGTTTATAAACTTGTTTCGATAGAAGACGAGGATGGTACGATGCAAGATACGATAAAAATTAGTGGCAACCCAGAAAAAGTGACTACACCTGGGCTAAAAAGGGTATATCGAATTATAAACGATATAAATGGGAAGTCAGAAGGGGATTATATTTGTTTAGAATCGGAACATCCAGAAACGGAAGAGCGTTTAAAGATGTTCCATCCAACCCATACGTATATCAGTAAATTCGTTACGAATTTTACAGCTGTAGATATTCACCAAGATATATTTATAAATGGAAAATTAGTATATGATACGCCTGATATCTTTGCGATTCAAAAGTATTCACAGCAAAGCTTAGAAATACTATGGGATGAATATAAGCGTTCTTTAAATCCAGAAGAATACCCTGTAGATTTAAGCCCATTATGTTGGGAAAATAAAATGAATCTTTTAGAAAAAGTAAAGGTAACTATTCAAAATCGAAAATAAGGAGGAAAAATCATGAGTAGCTTACAACAAAAAATTATGAAGGATTTAAATGTCCAACCTGAAATTAATGCGAAAGAGGAAATTGAAAAAAGAGTCCAGTTTTTAAAGGATTATGCAAAAAAAGCGAAAGCGAAAGGCTTTGTCTTAGGAATAAGTGGTGGTCAAGATTCATCATTAGCTGGGAGATTAGCACAACTTGCAGTGGAACAATTACGTGAGGAAGGATATGACGCAACCTTTATTGCGGTAAGACTACCATATGGAGTTCAGGCAGATGAAGTAGATGCGATACGTGCATTAGAATTTATCAAAGCGGACAAAGAATATGTATTTAATGTAAAAACGCCGGTCGATGGTGTAAAAGAAGTATTTGATGGAATGAGTGAAACATCATTATCCGATTATCATAAAGGAAATGTAAAGGCTAGAATGCGTATGATTGCTCAATATGCAATTGGCGGCCAGGAGAATCTACTTGTTATTGGTACGGACCATGCAGCTGAAGCTGTTACAGGCTTCTTTACAAAATATGGTGATGGTGGTGCTGATATTCTACCTTTAACAGGCTTGTCTAAAAGACAAGGGAAGCAACTATTAAAAGAATTAAATGCAGAAGAAGCAATTTATCTAAAAGTTCCAACAGCTGATTTATTAGACAATAAACCGGGACAAGCTGATGAAACAGAGCTTGGAATAACTTACGATCAACTAGATGATTATTTAGAAGGAAAAGAAGTTAGTTCAGACGTTGCTGAAAAAATAGAAGCACGCTATTTAGTAACAGAGCATAAACGACAAGTTCCAGTTTCTATGTTTGACGAATGGTGGAAAGCATAATAGAAAAAACGAGGAGTCGAATATTTATTCGGTTCCTTTTTTTATAAAAAGCTAATTATCCTATTATTTCTTTATCAATATAAGAACTTTGCACAAGCATGTCCTTAGATTTAGCATATTCTATAATGAAAGTACAAAATATGTAAATATGATAATATATTGTACGAAAAAATCAAAAGGAGGGAAATAAATGTTTAAAATTTTTGGTTTTGATGTTGATTTTGTTTTTTTAAATATTCCTGTATCCTTTGAATATGAATTTAAGATAGGAAAAAAACACCATGGTAACCGACCGCAGCCACCATTTCCGCCCTATCCTCCATATGCAAACAGAGATGTTTAATTAGAGGAATAATAAAGAGGTATGGTTTGAACTGACCTAGCCAAATGAGACATATATAAAACACCTATCCATATTAAATTTAACACTTTTTCATTAATTTGATATTGGTTCTTTACTGGAAATAGTTCAGGCACTTTGTCACTTTACTTGGAGCCTCTGCGGGCATAGATTCTTTAGCCAGGAAGCCAGATATCTCAAAGAGAATCTGGCTTAGCCATAATAGGCTATCATGCCCGCATCTCCAAATAAAGTGCATGTCTTTTCTACATGCAAAGTGGATAACCCCGAAATCCTTTAAGCTGCCTTTAATCCAAATTCTATTGGAGTTAAGTAGCCTAATTTTGCTTGAATCCTACCCTCGTTGTAATGATGAATGTACCCATCTATTCTAGAAATAACTTCTAAATTAGATAGGGTATTAAACTTACAATATTGGAATTCCTCTGTCTTTAAATTTGAATGAAATGATTCAATCACCGCATTGTCCCAACAGTTCCCTCGTCTGGACAT
>NZ_JBQHVO010000048.1:0-42190 GCF_052064465.1 Niallia sp. HCP3S3_B10
TCAACACTTCGAACAAATCTATTTGAATACGAAGGTGATCATCTACCTTGAGAAGTTGAAAAGTCATTTACACAAAAATATTGACAGTACCAAGATTGTTTCCTTCTCCCTATATTATAAATAAAAGATGCTGTTTTTTATTTAATTTTTAAAAGTCTATTTTATAAATAAATGTTATGGATTTAAATCTTGTTCTTTTACTACCAATTTTTCAACCGTAACAATCACTTCTTCTGTATCCACATAATCTATAGTTAACTGCATCCCTTTTTCTAGGAAAATACTATAAGGAAAATCATTTGATGAAACTTGGAAAATGGTTTTATTTCCATCTAACATGAATTTTACAATCGTGCTATTTTCTACTTCAGATTTATATACATAGCTGACCGTTCCCGTTACTGTCTTTTGTTCGGCAATATTATTAGGGACAGTTTTATCATTTTTTAAAAGGGTGACAAGAGCATATTTATAATCATTAAAAAGCTTTGTTTTTTCAGTATGATAACTATACACCTTTTCATCCTTTGCATTAATCAACATAATTTCTCTTAATACATGATTGCTGTCCATAAGCGGGACAACCCATGTGAATTGCCCATAAATTGTATAAAGCAGCGGAGTGCCAGCTTCGTATTTTTGGGCGCGGAAGGTTTTTTCCGCTACATTGATAGCAGATTTACCATTTAAAGAGCCGTTTGCTTCGGTGTAAAAAGTAAGAGCACCAGTGCGAGCATTAATCATAGAATAACCAACCATACTACCACTGTCTGATTTCGGACGAGTGAAGTCAGTAAACCAATGCAATTGTAAGTCTTCATTAAATACACCATTTACTTCGTCTACATTTTCCCAAGCAGTTGGCAATTTCATGTCTTCTTTTGCAAAAAGAGTGTTCCAGAAACCATGAATATATTTTCCATACCACTCATTCCAGTCCTCAGCAACACTTGTAGGAATGACATGGTCAATGAAATCAGGAATATTGTTCATAGCATAGTCCTCTATTTTTCCAGTAGCTGGATCAATGATATAAATCCCTTTAATATCAATAATTTCTCGGAATTTATTATATTGACCATACGGAATAACATAATAAGGTTTATCGTTATCATCGGGTTCAAAGCTTGCCTCAAGCAGAATCATATCTTTATGCTTATTTCTGACTAGCCTTTTTAAATCCTCGTTAAAGTATGCAGACGGAACATACTTCATGGATGATTGAACTAAGATGGCATCCTCATTTTCATCCTCTGCACTCATTTTAATAAAGCCAGGAACATCACTTCCTTTTACCCATTTGAAAAATCCTGTGTATTCAATCGGCGTTACCCAATAGAGATGATCATCGATTTTTTGTAGAGTGGAATTTCCTAAATCATAATAAGAAGGATGGGCAAGCTCCCCAAGTTTTTTCTCGCTTCGATAACGTGCATAGCTTTCCGGTACAACGACGATATGCTTCTCATTTGTAGATACAGCTTCTTTGTCGATAACAGTTGCTTTTTCTTGTACAAATCGATATTTATCGCCGGTAATAGTTAATGGATAGATAAATTGGACGTAAAGACTAAATAAGACAAAGTATAAAAATAGAATTCCGGTTATTTTATATCCCTTTACTTTTCCAAAAAGTAAATCTAAAAATAAGAAGAAAGCAATATAAATAGCACCATATTTAAATAGAGCCTGTAAGGAATGATCGATTAGCTGAAAATAATCAAGACAAAAAATAATTAAAAGCCCAGCAAGCAATCGTATAACTTGAAAAATGAGAAATCTTTGTTTTTTTAGATGGCTTTTCCATAGGAATGGATTTAGTGTTAAAGCCAGTAACGCAAATAAATAATGCATACACATTCTCCTTTAATAATTTGCTATAGAGTAAATACGAAAGAAGTGGTAAAAAGTTTCAAGTAATAATGGTACTATTACAAAGGAGAGCAATCCAAATAAAAGGAAGAAGCAAGCAAAAATAATAAAAAGAGTGTAGGGGGATGACAATCCGTTTACGTCTATTATTATAGAATGGCTAAGAAAGGGGGGAGAGGCCATTAGTGATCAAGTATTAATTGATAAAGTAAAGGCAGGAAATGATCACGCATTTCGACTGTTAGTAGAAAAGCATCGAGACTATTTGTTTCGTTCCATATACAGTGTTTTGAAGGATCAGAAAGAAGCGGAAGATGCGGCGCAGGAAGTGTTTATTAAAATCTATACCTCTCTCCCCAAATATGAGAATCAAGGTTTTAAAACATGGATTACAAGAATTGCTGTCAATCATGCCATTGATATGAGAAGAAAGAAGCAAAGAAGAAAAGAAGAGATGGCAGAAGAATTGGAATCTCACATAGGAGGCTCACTTGCTGATGATGTAGAATTAGAAGTGATAAAGCGGGAAAGACAAAAGCTTGTCCAACAAAGGCTTAAGGAAGTACCTGCTAATTATAGGGATGTCATTTACGGTTTTTATATTCAAGAAAAAAGCTATCAAGAAATGGCTTCTGAACAAAATGTGCAAGTGAAAACGATTGAAACGAAGCTATATCGCGCAAGGCTTTGGATCAAAACGCATTGGAAGGAGGAAGACTTTTTATGACAACACATTATTCTAAAGACTATTGGATGAAGTATGTAAGGGATGAATTAAAGGAGACAGAAAGAATTCTACTTGAAGATCATTTGTATACATGCGATCAATGCTTAGAATTATATATAGATGCAGTAGACATGAAAGAGGAGAAACTTCCTTCAATTTCAGATGAAGTAGCCTTTATGAATGATATTATGGAGCAAATAACCAATGAAAATATGGATAGGAAAAAAGACGCGAAAAAGAAACGTCCTTTTTATCAATCATCCATATTCCATTATGCCATTGCCGCGAGTCTCACATTGATACTGATGTCGGCAGGATTCTTTCAATCGATTATAAAACATACAGAAACAATCCAAAAAGCGGAAGTATCTTTGAAAGAAGAGCCAAAATCCGGCGGTTTAGTGGATAAGACATTTGCTTGGATGAATTCATTCGATGGTAGTAAAAAGGAGGATTTTAAGAAATGAAAAACCCGATTGTTGCAACAATCTTAGCATTTTTTCCAGGCGGAGGTCTTTTCTACATTGGGAAAAAGCTACGAGGCTTTTTATATGGGCTTGCTGTATTTGGACTAGCATTTATGTCCATCATCATTCAAAGTTCATGGTATTACGGCCAGTGGACATTTATTGTAATTGTTATTGGCTTTATTATCTATTGTATTAGTTTTCTCGATACATTAATAACGACCAGTAGCTATTTAAAAGAGCGGGTGAATTTTTCTAATCATACGGAAGCTGGAGAGGCAGCACCTGTATTAGTAAAAACAACCGAGTCCGAGCGTTTTTATACGATTGTTTTATCGTTTATTCCTGGTTTAGGGCATATTCAATTAGGATTAGTATACCGTGGAATAACTTTATTGACGGCGTTTCTAGGTCTAGGAATTATGATTTTATTTATCACATTTCTAACCTATACGAATGAATTTCTATTATTCTTGGCAATTTTACCGGTTATTTGGATTTACGGATTTTATGATGTTTCCCAGCAGTTTAATAAGAAACTGAAAGGGGAAAAGCTTGAGGACATTACTATTTTTCAAGATTTTGAAAAGAATCAGGAAGAAGGGAAGAAAAGTAAATTTATCGCCACCTTCTTATCTGTATTTCCAGGTGCGGGTCATTTATATTTAGGTCTGCAGCAAAGAGGGATTCAGCTAATGGCAGCTTTCTTGTTCTCTATCTTTATTCTCAATGAACTACGATTAGGTCTCTTCTTATTCGTTATCCCGATTATTTGGTTCTATAGTTTCTTTGATGGATTGCAAAAAGCGTCAAAGATAGGAGAAGAAGAGCTAGAGGATGTACCTGTCATTGCCTATCTAATTAACTACCAGAAATGGTTTGGAATTGGACTACTCGTTATTGGTCTCTATTATTTATTGATTAATATTATCTTACCAATATTTTCGCCTATCATTAGAGAAACAATAAATATTGATATACGTTTCTTTTTTTACCAATATTTTCAGACAGGAATTGTTTGTCTTGTTCTTATATTAGGTGGAATTCATTTATTAAAGGGTACAAAAAAGAAAAAAATGTAAAAATCTCGTGAAAATAAAAAGATAGATTATGCTATTGGCATTTGATTATTCCAATCAAATGGCCAATGGCTACATAAGGAGAGAATAGAATGAGACAATGGCGGGTCGGCACTTTTTCAATGGGCCTATCTTTAGTATTTCTAGGAGTTTTTCTATTACTTACACAGTTTTTTGATTGGCAGATTATCACTGTATTAAAAGTTTGGTGGCCAATTATTTTAGTTATTCTTGGAATGGAAATTTTATTATACTTGTTTTCCTCCAAGCAAGAAAAACCTTATTTAAGCTTTGATCTATTCAGTATTATTATCGTTGGTATCATTGGTACTGCAGGAATATCGATGGTCTTCCTGCAATCTACAGGTATTTTGGATATTGTAGAACAAGGGTTAAAAAGAGAAGAAGTAACAAAAGATTTGCCAGAATTTAATTATGCAATGAAGGATAACATCAAAAGAATTGTTATAGAATCAGAAAGTCAACAAAATCCGATTACAATAGAAGGAACAAATGAAAATGTTCTATCATTATTCGGAACTTTTCGTACCGTAGAATCGAAGGAAATGGAAGTTTCGAAGCCAGAGGATTATCTAAATGTGTCTCAAAAGGGAGATACTCTATTTGTACGTATAAAACAACTGCCTTATCGAATGTCTGAATTTTATACAGACTATTCTTCTATACATACCACGATACTTGTGCCAACGAATAAGAAGTTAGATATTATTGATTTGAATAATGATATTACCTTAAATCCCCGTGAATTAAAAAGCAATTGGACAGTCAATAATGTTCCGCAAATTGATTTAATATTAGATGAAACAGCGAATGTTAAAGTTTCTGTCAATGATACAATCATCAACAATCGAGATCGAGAGGAATGGGAATATACAAGTACAGAGGATGAAAAGGCGGAAAGTGAGACAACTGCGATTTTACAAAAGGGAAAAGGAAGTCCTGCTATCCATGTTTTTAACAGTGGATCATTAGATTTAACAAATCATTAACAAGGTAAAACATCTATCCATGTTTGCTTTTTACCATTAAAGAAGATAAAAGGGATAGATTTGCCTCAAAGAATAAAGCATTTCTGAGGAAAATCATCCTTTTATGGAACCTTAGTTAAACTTATCGAACCATGTCCCATTTTGTTGCAGATTTTCCCAATAGTCATAAAATATTGACTCATGCTGTCGGAAAAAAGTTAATCAAACGTTTGATTAATAGAAAAAATCAAGCAATAGTGGAAAGGAAAGTATGGTGAACGAATAGATTGGGTTATAATATGGGAAGAAATGCTAATCTTGGACACTTACTCTAAGTTGTCACATAACATGGTAGTAGCTAGAGTTAAAAATTGCCTAAGCAAGTGCTATCGTATATGATGTTAGTGGCTATGGAAAAAATGAATTTTGATTATAGGATGATGAAAAATGAAAAGGGCAAGGATAATATATAATCCTACTTCAGGTCGAGAAGCTTTTAAAAGACATTTGCCAGAGGTGCTAAAAAGATTAGAAGAGGCAGGATATGAAACTTCCTGTCATGCCACAACTGGTCCGGAAGATGCAACCTATGCAGCAAGAGTCGCGGTAGAAAGACGATATGATCTTGTTATTGCTGCTGGTGGGGATGGAACCATCAATGAAGTGGTAAATGGGATGGCTGAGCAGGAATATCGCCCCAAGCTTGGGATTATTCCAGTAGGAACGACAAATGATTTCGCAAGAGCGCTGCATATTCCAAGAGATATTATGGGAGCGGTGGAAGTCATCGCAAAGGGCGATACAATTCCAATTGATATTGGAAGAATGAATGATAAATATTTCATCAACATAAGTGGTGGTGGACATTTAACGGAAATCTCTTATGAGGTTCCGAGTAAACTGAAGACGATGTTAGGACAACTTGCATACTATTTAAAAGGTGTGGAAATGCTGCCTTTCATTAAAGCAACGCATGTCAAAATCGAATATGATGGGAAGCTATTTGAAGGGGAAGCTATGTTATTTCTAGTTGGCCTTACCAATTCAGTTGGTGGATTTGAAAAGTTAGCTCCTGGAGCTTCGATTAATGATGGTCTTTTCTCCTTGCTAATATTAAAAAAGGCAAACCTTGCAGATTTCATTCGAATCGCTACACTTGCTCTTCGTGGGGAACATATAAATGACCCGAACGTCATTTATACGAATGCGAATCATATTAAAGTTAGCTCTGACGATAAGGTTCAATTAAATCTTGATGGAGAATTTGGCGGCTTATTACCAGCCGAATTTATAAATTTATATCGCCATTTTGAGTTATTTGTGCCAATTGAAGAAATTCGAGAGGAAGACCGACCTGAACTGAAGGATTATAAAGAAGCATCACAAACAGACAATATCGAGGAGTGAGAGGAAGAAGAAATCCCCTCACTTTTTGTTTTTTAGTTCCTTTAATTTTTCCATAGTGAAGAAGCTTGCGCTTTCCTGATAATATGGTACAATTACCACGCTTATTTTTTTCGGAAATATCGATGTAAAGGAAGACGATAATGAGTAAAACATTACCCGTTCAAAAGAACGATATAATAGATATAGTTTTTGAAGATTTAACACACGATGGTTCAGGTGTAGCAAAAGTAGATGGTTATCCACTATTTATCCCCAATGGATTGCCAGGTGAAAAAGCAAAAGTAAAAGTAATTAAGACAAATAAGAATTATGGTTTCGGCCGTTTAATGGAGATAACAGAAAGAAGTCCCTATCGTGTAGAAGCTCCATGCCTTATTTACAAGGAATGTGGGGGCTGTCAACTACAGCATTTAAGCTATGAAGGGCAATTGAAAACGAAGCATAAGCATGTGAAAGATGTTCTTGAGCGGATTGGCAAAATTGATACGACTGTTCATCCAACCCTAGGCATGGAAAATCCTTGGCGTTACCGTAACAAGTCACAGGTTCCAATCGGTGAGCAGGAGGGTGGCCTTATTGGCGGATTCTATCAACAGCGCTCCCACCAAATCATTAATATGGAACAGTGCATGATTCAGCAAGAGGAAAATGATTATGTCGTCAATACAGTAAAAGCTATTTGCTCGAAATATGGAGTTCGCGCCTATGACGAAGCACGCCATAAAGGAGAGTTACGTCATATTATGGCGAGAAGAGGGCTCGTTACGAAGGAAGTAATGGTTGTATTAATCACTCGTACACAGGATATCCCCAATCGCAAAGCAATTGTTGATGAAATTGTGCAAAAAGTGCCAAATATCAAATCAATTATCCACAATGTGAATAACAAAAAAACGAATGTAATAATGGGAGATATAACGCGTACGATTTGGGGAGAAGAAACCATTACCGATTATATTGGCGATGTGAAATTCGCTATTTCTGCCCGCTCTTTTTACCAAGTAAATCCAGAACAAACAAAAGTGCTTTATGAGAAGGCATTGGAGTATGCAAATTTGAATGGGGAAGAGAAAGTAATAGACGCTTACTGTGGAATTGGAACCATTTCATTATTTTTAGCAAAAAAAGCTAGCCAAGTATTCGGTGTTGAAATTGTTCCACAAGCGATTGAAGATGCTAGAAACAATGCACGCCTAAATGATATCCACAATGTGGAATTCGCAGTAGGAGAGGCAGAAGTAGTTATCCCCAACTGGTATAAAGAAGGAAATGAAGCAGACGTTTTAGTAGTAGATCCACCACGAAAAGGCTGTGATGAAGCATTACTACAGACTATTCTTGATATGAAGCCGAAAAAAGTTGTCTATGTGTCCTGTAATCCAGCAACTTTAGCTCGCGATTTGCGGATATTAGAAGACGGGGGCTACAAGACAGAAGAAGTGCAGCCTGTGGATATGTTTCCGCAGACAATGCATGTGGAGGCAGTGGCACTGCTGGAGTCGATCTGATTTCTGATATTTGTATATCTATGAAAGCTGTGGATTTTCTCAAGATGTCAGAGAAAATAAGTAATCGTATCGAAGTAGCTATGAACAAAAAAGAACAAGAACTTTACATGGGTGTCGACCATAGTGTTCGCCATCTAGGTTACTAAGAATTGTTTTGGGATGAAACCAATTGGCAACCGTTATGTAAGTCGTGCCAAGATAGAAAGACAATGACTGAGGACAGATTCCAAGAGTTCAAATACTGAAAACACTTCCCCATCACGAAAAAAGATATTATGAAGAGTCAAACCTTGTTTCAAGGTAGATTATGAATGCTTTATGAGGAAATAAATAGAAACCCTTTCAAGTTAGCGTTGAAAGGGTTTTTTATATTCACTTTATTCCATATCCATTTGTGAAAGCTGACGAATCAGATCACGTTTTCCGTAAACAACAGCGGTTACCTGAACAATTAAATGATCCTCGTCTAGCCAGAAATAGACTAGAAAATTTTTAACAGGCATTTTACGAATTCCGTAGTTGTGCCATGGTTCTTCTTCAGTGAGGGCAATTCGCTGTGGAAATTCGGAGAGAGAGGAAATCGCATCCTCTAACGTATCCAATAGATGCAGTGCTGTATCTGGGGCTTTTAGTTCAGAAGCAATGTAGTGTGTAATTTGATGTAGCTGTTCTTGTGCCTGTGTTGTGATTTTTACAACGTAGGTTTCAGCCATCGATTATAATTCCCGTCTTAAGTCATTAAATACATCGGCTACAGGACGAGAACGGTTCGCTTTTGCATCTTCAAACCCAGCATGCATCATGGCATTGAATTCTTTTGCATCCATTTCATCGAGAGCAATAGGTGCAGTGGGAATGGAGAGAGGGAATGGGATGCTCTTTGTCATGATGATTTGTTTGTAAAGCATATTGATGACAACAGAAGCAGGCACTCCTAATTGTGACATGATTGCTTCAGCTTTTTCTTTTATTTCTGGTTCAACACGAGCGAGGACATTTGCAGTTTTAGCTGCCATAAATCATTCCACCTTTCTTTTTTCTTTATTGTATGCTTTTGTATAACGGTTAGCAATACAAAACCAAAACTTCCACAAGAAAGAGTAGGGGCGGTCTGAATCTCTACAAGCCAAAACCCCAAAGACCGGCGCCCCATTTCGTGCGGAAAATTGCAGAAATAAAAGGGGCATACCCAAAAAACAAAAATTAGAATGAAAAAAGTAACGAAAGTAGTATTGGATTGGGAAGTTTACCTTTCACTTCTAACAGTACTTTTGCCGAATGATTGCAGAAAAGACTGTAAAAACCTTGCTCAAATACAGGAGTTTGCAGTCTTTTTTCTTGGCTGTTTTCGTAAAGTTTGTTGCTATGACCCGCAGCCAGAATACACTTCGCTGTCTAATTAGACTAATCGTTTTTTGGTAGACTTTGCATTCACGGAATGTCTACAAAATCTAGTTTCAAACAACCATACTATTAAAGAATTAATCAAATGCTGAATCAAAAGAATGGAAGGCAATGATTAAATATAAATAGCAAGAAAGGATGAAAAAAATGATTAAATCGTTTTTAATGATAGGACAGTCGGATTTGCAGAAGTTTTTCTAAAACAAAAAGGGGATATACCAGATTCTGTTTTTAATGTATTAAAAGGTTGTTTTTCTGAGAAGGAAATAAGCGAGTTAGTTGCGTTTATTTGTTTTACGACCTCACAACAGTATTATGGTGCGATGATGAAGTTAGAAGTAGAGGGATAATAACATTTATTTTATTTTTTCTTCAGCTAACTGGTGCGTTAATTCTAGAAGGATTAACGCTATTTTTTATGTAGAAGTTATTGAACTAAATGGGCAGGTTAGTACAAGGTTAAAAATAAACATTGGTAAGTACATTATAATCTTGCAAGAAAATCTAGCAAGATTAGTAAAGAAATCACCTCAAATAAAAAGTACACTCAGGGAAGAGGTGATTTAATGTGTATTTAAAAATTATAAAAAATAATAGAAATGTATTATTTTACTTGTTAGGAGCTGGGACTTCTAGTTTGGGGGATGTTATATCTGGGTTAGCCTTCCTATTTTTAACTTATCAGATGACAGAATCAAGTATACATACAACTGGTGTTGCAATCTCACAAGTAGTCCCTTATCTTTTATTTGGATTAATCGGGGGAGTAATTGCTGATTGGGTAGATAAAAAAAGGATATTAATAAGAATCGATCTTATAAGAGTACCTCTAATATTATCATTAGTGCTATTTCAACAATTAGAGTTGCTGAACTATTGGCATTTAATAATAGTGAGTTTTCTTATTCAGTGTCTAGGCTGTTTTTTTAATCCTGCTCATAGGGCTATATTACCCATTATTACAAGGGAAGAGGAAAGATCTTCTGTTAACAGTTTGCTTGACACAGTTACAAGGGGCATTACTGTATTAGGACCTATTGTTAGTGTAGGCTTAATGAATACCATTAACATTATCCACTTTTTTACTTTCGATGCACTAACATATCTTATAAGTGCTATTCTTATTTATAAAATTCAATTTACAGAAAAAAATATAACAGGCGAAAGTCCAAATCAAAGAAAAATAAGTGATATATTTATCTCAATAAAGGATTTTTCAATTTGGGTGAAAAAACAAACGACAATTCGAACCATATTTATAGTTACAGTAATCATTGTGTTTTTCAATACCTGGGTATGGCAAGTCGGTTTATTACTGCAACTAATCGAAACAACCCCAAATGGAGAGGAATTATACAGCTTACTTTTAGGATGGTATGGTGCTGCTGTAATTGCAGTTAACCTGCTTATCCCATTAATTTGGAAAAAGTTAAGTGTGAAAATTTATCTTTTTGGCTCACTGATTTGGGGTATAGGCATTCTCCTTTTAGGATTTGCGTATAGCCTTCCAATGTTTTTTATAGGGATATTAGTTGCAGCAATAGGCTTACCTATATCTGGCTTATCACGAGTATATTTGTTACAGAAATATCTTCCCGTAGAAAAACTAGGTAGGGGCTTTAGTTTTAATGCATTTCTTCTATATTTATCAAATGCTGTTTCTCTTGGAGTATTCGGATTCATCTCTTCATTCTTGTCTACAAGAATCTTGTTTTTAATATGCGGAATTATGATGGTTATTTGTTCAGGTATTTACTTATTAACCATTTCTCGAAAAGCGCCAGGAGTAATACCATATAATCGCTTAAATAATTGATTGTAAACAGTAACAGATGAAAAACCACAGTCCATTGCAATTTCTAATACAGTGTTATATTTTTTTTTTAGCATTTCCTGACTTTTGACGACTCGGTAAGTTTGTAACCAAGAGTATGGGGAAATCCCTAAGATGTCTTTAAAGTAATGGGCAAATTGAAATTTACTTAAATTCGCTACTTTTGCCATCTCATTCAAGGTCCAAGAATGCTGATAATCTTCTTTTAAAGCTAATATTGTTTTATAAATTTGTGGATCTATTGTTTTATAGGTATTTAAATTTATATCTTGTGTATGGGTTCCAACAGCACTTTTCAGTAACATTAAAGCCAATTGAGTGAAACTGTGTTCCAAAAATATTTCCATAGATTTTGTGTCATCTTTTTCAAGTTGTACGAAATCTAATACAAATCTAACCCAATTTGAAATTTGAGAGTTCTTCTGGATATGTGTAGCAAACTGGATATCATTGTGAACAGGATAGAGAGCTTGAGAAACCTCATTAAGAAAAGAAGGGTTTAATTCAATTAAAAATTTCCTATCGTCTATTGCTAATTGTTTATGTTCATCTAGTGGGTTGAATAAAATAAAATGTTGATTATGAAGGGTAAGCTGACTTCTGTTCGTTTGGTAATCTATCGTTCCCATTAAAGAGTAAATAAATTTATAATAATTATCTGAACGCCAGTTGCTTTCTTGGCCGAAATCTTTTTTATATAAGAAAACTCCATTATTGTTTTCTAGTAATAGTTTTGTTGAACTCACATAATCACCTTCTTAGTTATTATAAAAATTGTATCATAATGGGGAGGAAAATTAATGAAGCATGCATTAGTAGTTGGTGGAACAGGTATGTTATCAGGGGTATCACTCTGGTTATTAGAACAAGGGTATCATGTTTCAATCATCGCTAGGAATTCTGATCGGATGAAGAATTTAATAGAACAAACAGACTTAGATAGTCATGTCACACCACTATTTGTTGATTATAGTAATCATGATGAATTACAAAAGAAAGTGCATGCAACAATAAATAAAAATGGTGCTATTGATATTGTAGTAGCATGGATTCACTCTACTGCTCCAAATGCACTTAATATAATAGCGAAAGAGGTTTTAATTAGTAAAAGTGAATGGGAGTTATTCCATGTTTTAGGCAGTAGTTCAGATCTAAATAAAATTAAGAGAGAAGTTACAATGCCTACGGGTTGTTCATATTATCAAGTTCAATTGGGATTTGTAACAGAGGGTTCCCGTTCAAGGTGGTTAACAAATAAGGAAATTTCAGATGGAATCATTGAAGCGATTAAGAAAAAGAAGAAGATACTAACCATTGGCCAAATTGAACCTTGGGATAAGCACCCGTAAGTCATCAAAACGGAGATTCATTAGGCTTTTGAAGAATTGTACTTAAAGTAAAGGGTGGTTAATCCAATAAGAAGAGTTAACCACCTTATTTTAGAAATTATTGTATTAACATGGCAGGTGAGTTTATGAAAAATAATGTGAAAATAATAAGGATGAAATTGTCAATTACTCAAGAACAGTTAGCTAAAGGAGTAGGAGTCGCTCGACAGACAATCGGATTGATCGAAAATGGAAAACATAGTCCCAGTCTTCAACTTTGTATAGCAATAGCAAATGAACTTAATAAAACACTGGATGATCTCTTTTGGGAGGTGGAGTTGTAATGAAATCTTGGATATCGTTTTTATTGCCAGATGATGAGTATCGGGAGGAAAAGATTTTATATTATTTATCAGAAGGATCATTATCCCATTTTCAAATCTCCTTAGAATTCCCATTATTCTTGACTATCTGGCTTTTAGTTTAGTACCCTCTCTACTTGTTAATTTTTTTGGAGCAGTGCTTGCAGATCGTTTTAATAAAAAGAATATTATTCTATGATGGAACCTATTTTAGGGAGAAAGAGGGGGGAGGGAACTTATCAAATAAATTATGCATTATTCGCTACACCGTCGTGGTTAGTCCTCTCAAACATTTGACAAACAGTCTAATTAGACTATAATATTCTAAGAGTGATTAGTCTAATTAGACTAAATGTGAAATGGATAGACCTTGCTTTCGAGGATAATCTACTAAGATATTGTTTCAAACAACCCAACTATTAAAAAATTGATCAGTAGCTATATTCAAAAAGTATCGAAGGCAATAATTAAAATATGTTCTAAAAGAAAGGATGAAAAAAATGATTAAATCGTTTTTAATGATAGGACAGTCGAATATGGCGGGACGAGGATTTATCCATGAAGTTCCTCCGATTTATAATGAGAGAATACAAATGTTGCGTAATGGAAGATGGCAAATGATGACGGAGCCTGTCAATTATGACCGTCCTGTTTCAGGAATTAGTCTAGTTGGTTCCTTTGCAGAAGCATGGAGTCGCGAAAATCAAGATGATAAGATTGGCCTTATTCCCTGTGCAGAAGGTGGAAGCACGCTAGATGAATGGGCAGTTGATCAACCGCTTTTTCGACATGCAATTACCGAAGCTAAATTTGCTATGGAGAATAGTGAGTTAACAGGAATTCTATGGCATCAAGGAGAAAGCGATAGTATGAATGGGAATTACAAAGTCTATTATAATAAATTATTTTCCATTGTTGAGGCTCTTAGAGTGGAGTTAAATGCTCCAGATATTCCTTTTATTATTGGTGGTTTGGGAGATTTTCTAGGAAAAGAGGGATTTGGGAAATATTCTGCTGAATATAATTTTATTAATCAAGAGCTGCAAAAATTTGCTTTTGAACAAGACAATTGCTATTTTGTCACTGCAGAAGGCTTAACTTCTAATCCAGATGGTATTCATATTGATGCAATTTCTCAAAGAAAATTTGGTTTGCGGTATTTTGAAGCCTTTTCTAAAAAACAACATGTATTGGAACCGTTAAATAATGAAAATGAGTTGATAAACCTTATTCATACTAGAGTAAATACCAAATCAGAAAAGATATATAGGAAGACGCTAGAATTAGCGGTAGGGAAAATTTCATATGACGAATTTGAATCTCAGCTCATACAAATAAACAAGAAGTAAACGATAAAAAAATGCAATAACTATTCCAATACTTTTAAGGAAGAATAAAAGAAGGTGTTTTTTTGATACCATTACTCATTTTAGGCTTATTAAAACAAAATCCAGGTTCATACGGATACGAATTATTAGCGCTAATGGAAGAGAGACAGTATAAATATATAGTGAATTTTACTAAAGGGTCCTTCTATTACAATCTTCAACAATTAGAAGAAAAACAATATATTCAAAAAGTGGACCAATTAGATAATACGAGAGAGAAGCGTAATTATATTATAACAGAACTAGGTGATAAAGAATTTGAAAAATTGATGGTTAAGTATGGTTCTAAGACAGATTATATAAACTTATCTTTTTATGCAGCAATGTTATTTGCAGATGAATATAAGAAAGAGGAACTAACTAAACTAATAAAAATCCAAATCGAACAAACGCAAAAGAAAATTTTTTTATTGGAACAAACACTGCAGCATAATGAAACAATTCCTACTTATTTCAAAAAGATGTTGGAGAATTCCCGTTCCCATCATCTAGTAAATGTTCAATGGTTTGAAGGATTGCTAAAAGATATAAGTAATGAAAAAAGATAAGAGGCATTGAAATAAAAGTTTGGTTGTGCGAAAGATGGAGATCATTTCATAGTATACAAGCAAATTCTGTTAAATGGTTTGCGACAAAGATAATGAGGCTGGGACATAAGCATTTCAACTAACAATAAAAACTAACGATTATGTAATTGATTCACGTGAATATTCGTATTTGTTATTTGGATAAAGGTTTAAAAACAAAGTGGAATGGAGTGGAGGACGTTCGACTCCTGCGGGAAGTAGAGGAAAGGCTGAGACCCCGCAGCGCAGCGAGGAGGCTCCTCCCCGGCGCATCGTGCGTCTGTAACGCAATGGAACGACTTAGTTTTTACACTTGACTATATTTAAAAACATAGATAACCATCATGAGAAAGCAGCTTTATTTAAGAGCTAAATTAGAGATAGTTCGTCTTTAAAGTTTGGTTATTTAGTTTTGTCCATGCCTCATTATTATTTTATAATAAAAACACAAAAACTTTCTCCAGGAAGTAAACTATTACCCGTTATTCATAAAATTTTGTTTTTCCAAGTAATTTAATACAGTTTGTGAAAATTCGTGATGAGATTCTTTCGTATATTTTGCAATGGTGTAGATTTGAGCTAGATTTTTTAATCCTAATTGTTCTGTCATTTCTTTCAGTCGAGGGACATCCATATAGCGATTCCAGCCCTTTTCATCCCGTTCTGTATATATTTCAAGAATATCTTGGTCTGAATAATCCTGATAGGTATCATAGTGAACAAGCCCATGCTTTGGCAGTCGATCACGTGGAGCTGGATTTTCTGCAGGATACCCTAAAGAGTATCCTACAATAGGTACAACATTCTCTGGTAAATTTAGAAGTTTGCCGATTTGATCACAATTTGCAAGAGTAGAGCCCATATAGCAAATGCCAAGGCCAGCATTTTCTGCTGCTAAAGCAGAGTTTTGTGATACTAATGTTGCATCAATTGCACCTATCATAAAGCTCATATAATTATCAAAATGTACTGGCGCATCATTAAGCTTCAGCCACTTTCTCATTCGATTGAAATCTGCACAAAATGTAAGGAGAATAGGTGCATCCACAACCATGGATTGGTCCATATGTGCACTGTATAATTGATTTTTAAGCTCCTTATCCTTCGTAACAATGATAGAATAAGACTGCATATTACCACTTGATGAGGCGCGGATTCCTGCTTCTAAGATTTGATCCAATAGCTCTTGACTAACTTCCTTATCTTCATATTGTCTTATCGATCTATGGGCATGTATAACATCATTTAATTCCAAACAATCACTCCTAACTTAATATTTGCCTTTTCGCTAAACAATCACTTTCCATTTATTCTATGAGACATCCTCTTAAAATACAGTTTATTTTAAATACTTATAAAATTCCAGTAATTTTTATAGGTGCTTTACGAATTAAATGGTATTCTTTATGCATATGAATAGCTGAAAAAAGGAACTTGAATTTTGAAGAAGGGGAATAAAGCATGACAAAAATATCTATTGAAAAACCAAAAAAGGAACATGCGGAAATGATTCGAAAAATTTGTTCAACTGGTTGGCGGCAAACGGTAGAAGGCAAGCTGAGTGAAGAATGTCAGAATCAAACGGTTGATTTTTGGTACAAGCTTAATCGAATAGAAAAAGATATAGAGAATGGGAGCTATTCCTATGTTGCTCTTTTTGATTCTGAAGTAGTTGGCGTAATTGGAGGAGGAATAACGGGAGATAATGTCTCGGAGGTTTTTGTTCTTTATATAGATGAAAAATACCGCTATCAAGGGATTGGAAGACTTTTGCTTGAAGCATTGACGAAAGACCAGGTAGCCCTTGGCGCAACAAGGCAATGGGTTTCTGTACAAGAGGGAAATCACAGGGGAATCCCGTTTTATGAAGCAAGAGGATATATTTTTCAAGAGAAAAAGATAACCGTTACAGAAACAGGAGAAGAGCAGGTATCATTACGATATGCTAGAGCTATTTCTTAATTAATCATTTGGTTTGTTAAAAAGTAGGGAGGGAGTAGAGTGAATTTAGGAGAACCAATAGCTACTGGAAATACAGCAAAGATTTACTTAAATGATCATAAAATTTTCAAAATATATAAAGACTATCTTCCACCAACGGAATCGGCAATGGAAGCAGCGAAACAAAGGTTTGCTCATTCTTGTGGTTTACCTGTTCCAAAAGTGATAGAAATAACGAAAGTGAACAACAATCAAGTTTTAATAATGGAATACATAAAAGGAAAAACGTTAGGAGATCTCTTGTTTGAGAATCTTGAGATGGCTGAATATTATATGAGCAAGTCTATCGATATCCAACAACAAATTCATCATCATGAAGGAAACGATCTACAACCAATCACGGCAAAGTGGCGTAGACAAATTGAAGGCTCGCATATTTTAGAGGTTGAAACAAAATCACTGATTTTAGCTAAGTTAAAGTTAATGCCGAATGAGACCAGACTCTGCCATGGGGACTATCACCTTTTTAATCTCGTGCAAGCAGATGACAAAGTATGGATAATCGATTGGGTAGATGCTGGAGCAGGAGATGTTCGGGCAGATATATGTAGAACCTATCTCCTCTATTTGGAAAATCATCAGGAACTAGCTGATTTATATTTGAATATCTATTGTAGCAAGACCGGGGATACAAAAGAGGCGATATTAGAATGGATGCCCATCATTGCAGCCGCAAGATTAAGCGAAAATGATTCTCCAGAAAATAAAGACAAGCTTTTGAAGATTATTAATCGTTATATAGGATAACGAAAGTGAAACTTAAACCATTTTCATACGTAAAGATATAGGAAGATAACAAATTAAAGAAGTATTATGGGATTTGCCGAGGTTTTCAACGTAAGGTTATATATTTAAGAATAAGGAGTGGTTGAATATGGAAAGTAAAGGCTGTGTGAAATGCGGTGGAACGGAAGTAGGTACAAAAGATGTAGCAATGACAGGAACAGGCTTATCGAAGCTAATGGATATTCAGCATAATACATTTACTGTTGTTTTTTGCAAAAAATGTGGGTATTCAGAGTTCTATAATAAACAAACATCAAAAGGTTCTAATATTCTAGATTTGTTCTTGGGGTAAGTCCCCAAGCTAATAGACGGAAAAATCCTAACGTAATGAAGATGAAAAGAGACCAGTTGTGTAATGGTCTCTTTCATTTTGTCTACATATTTGAAAACGAAAATATGGAAAGCCTTATAGGGAATAATTATAATAAAGATATTCATAAAAATCTAAACATAGTGAGTGAAAAATGAAACAATCAAATGAGAAATTGAAAAGCATGGAGAGAACAAATTACCTAGTTGCTGCCTTTTTTATGGTGGCATTAGGACTTTTCTCCAGACGATTTAGTAATCTACTTCCGGACTTTATTAGTCAACATGCAGGAGACATGTTGTGGTCAATGATGATTTATTTTGGCTTTCGTTTTCTTCTTGGGGGGAAAAAAATCCTGCTTGCTATGGTAGGTAGTATCCTATTTTGTTTTGGAATAGAATTCAGTCAATTATATCAAGCAGATTGGATAAATGAGCTCAGAAATTCGACAATGGGTGCGTTGATATTAGGAAGGGGATTCCTTGTCGTTGATCTAGTCCGCTATTTATCTGGGATAGCAATAGCATGTCTGGTGGATAAATTATTAATTTGCAGAAAAAGATGATAGGTAAGCTAGAGTCCATTTTTTTAAAATGATACGCTTGTAAAGTCATTATAAGATATAACTTACTTCATTTAATGGAGCCATAGATTTAGAATAGGAGTCGCTTGCAAAATGAATAAAACGATTGGAATATTAGCACATGTCGATGCAGGAAAAACTACTTTTTCCGAACAGCTTCTTTATCACACAAATAGTATAAAAAAACGAGGGCGTGTGGATCATCAAAGTGCATTTTTAGATAGTCATCTAATTGATAAACAACGAGGTATCACCGTTTTTGCTGACCAAGGCATGATTGAACATGGAAATTCAACGTATTATTTAATCGATACCCCAGGACATGTTGATTTCTCTCCAGAAATGGAAAGAGCGATTCAAGTAATGGATTTTGCGATTGTCATTATTAGTGCAGTAGAGGGCATCGAGGGCCATACGGAAACAGTTTGGAGTCTTTTAAAAATACATCAGATTCCGACGTTTTTCTTTATCAATAAAGTGGACCGAACTGGAGCGGATGTAGAGCGTGTTCTCACAGAAATACGTTCACAATTTACGACCGAGGTATGTGATATATCCTCATTTGATGGCAGTAATATGTCCGAAGAGCTTATTGAATTTATGGCTGAACGAGACGAAGAGCTTCTTGATTACTATATGGATAAAGGCTATCAACCAACACTTTGGATCGACAAAATGCAGGAAATGATTCGTTCTTCTCGTCTTTATCCTTGTGGCTATGGATCTGCCTTACAAGATATCGGGGTAAAGGAATTTTTCCATTGTTTTGATCATTTGACGACAACATTGTACAAAAAGGATGAGCCGTTTTCAGGAAGGGTTTATAAAATTCGCTATGATGATTCTGGAACGAGGATTACCTTTATGAAAGCGAAAAGTGGAACGTTGTGTGTGAGAGAGGAGCTTATGTATGGAAATGGTGACATGGAGAAAGTCACACAAATACGTAAATATAATGGGACTCAATTTCAGCAAGTAAATGAAGTCAATGCTGGAGAGCTTTTTGCTGTAACAGGCCTTACAAATGCAGCTGTAGGCGATGGAGTCGGAGAACTTCTGGAGAAAGCAGAGTATGAATTAGTGCCAACTCTTCGTTCTAGGGTAGTTTTAGAACCAAGGATGAATAAAAAGGATGCCCTTACATTTTTTAAACTATTAGAAGCAGAGGATCCTTCCCTTCATGTGACATGGGAAGAAAAGCTGCAAGATATCCATTTACATGTTATGGGAAAAATACAGCTAGAGGTTCTTCGGGAAATCATATTTGAAAGATTTGCTATCCAGGTTCAGTTTGAACGGCCAGAAATTTTGTATAAAGAAACGATTGAGACAGACGCTATAGGTTATGGACACTTTGAGCCATTGCGTCATTATGCGGAGGTACATCTTCAATTAGAACCTGGTAAAAGGAATCGCGGGATTGTATTTGAGAGCAATTGTCATACAGATGATTTGTCTATTGCTATCCAAAATCTCATTTGCCAGCATCTCTTTGAGAGGGAGCATCATGGGATATTAACAGGATCACCGTTAACAGATATAAAAGTCACCCTATTAACGGGAAGAGCGCATAATAAACATACACATGGCGGAGATTTCAGAGAAGCTACCTTTCGAGCATTACGCCAAGGTTTAGAAAAAGTACGTAACCGCTTATTAGAACCGTATTATTCCTTTAAAATAAAAGTAGATATAGAACAAATGGGCAGGGTTTTGTCTGATATACAAATGGCATATGGGGAATTTAATACGCCTGAAACTATAGACGAGAAAGCAGTTCTCACAGGTAAGGTTCCTGTTGCTACCTTTATGGAATATAGTACGACACTTGCATCATTCACACAAGGAAAAGGGCAGCTTTCCTTAACATTTGCAGGTTATTATCCTTGTCATAACGAAGAGGATGTGATCGACAGGCTAGGCTATGATAAAAATGCTGATCCGGAATATACATCCTCCTCCATTTTTTGTGCAAAAGGAGCTGGATATACCGTTACTTGGGAAGAGGCAGAAGCGATGATGCATTGTCCAAAGAAGGCGGGAATGAATTCATGATTATTCGAAAGTTAGAACAAGAGGAAAGTCCTCCCATTGAATTATTATTAACAGCAGATCCATCTGAACGTCTAGTAAAGGAATATCTTAAAACGGGTATATGTTATATTGCGGAAGAAAAGAATCAATGGATTGGTGTCTATGTGTTGTTACCTATAAAGGAAGAATCAATCGAGTTAATAAATCTAGCGGTTGTTGAAATCTATCAAGGAAAAGGATTAGGGAAAAAATTAGTGATGCATGCGGTGAAGGAAGCGAAAAAGCTAGGATATAAAGTGATAGAAGTAGGTACTGGCAATAGTAGTATTGGTCAACTTGCACTCTATCAAAAATGTGGGTTTCGATTCAATCGAATAGATAAAGATTTTTTTCTCATAAACTATGAGGAAGAAATCTATGAAAATGGAATCCAGTGTGTGGATATGATAAGGCTCATACAGGATATATAATCCATTTTAGAAAAAGATAAATATTAGTAATTGACAGAAATATTACAAAGGTAACAAACTGTAATATTCCCTTCTAGCGCTACGGAATGCTAGAGAATATTCGAAAATTACTAGCTTGCTTGTAAACTAATTTTAAAAAGAATGACTTACTATTTTAATAGAATTGTAATTTAGAAACCTCTTTCATGTGTTATAACAATAGAGAAAGGGGTTTTTAGATGCGTTCCTTAAAAAAACTAATGGCCATTTCGCTAAGCAGTGTCATCTTTTTGGCATCAGCGATTATGGTACAAGCAGAAACGAGTCAAGAAACACTTAACAAAGCGAAAAATCAATTGAACCAAAATGAGCAATTGATTAACGAAAAAGAAGCAGAAAAGCAAAAAACTTTAAAAGAGTTGGAAACTGTTCAAGAAGACTTAAAAGCCGTTGAAACAGTAATGCAGCAAAATAAAGAAAAAATAGCGAATCTGCAAGCAAAAATTGAAGAAACGAAACAACAGATAGAGAAAAAGAAAGAAGAGATTGTTGTTTTAGAAGATAAAGTACTAGCACGTAAAGACGTTATGAAAGAGCGTCTAGTATCCTTGCAGAATACAGACCAAACGAACGTTGTTTTAGAAGTACTATTGAATGCAAAGGACTTCGCTGACTTTATTAGTAGAGCAACAGCTATTTCGCTTATTTTTGATGGTGATAAAGATATATTAGAGCAGCAGCAAGCAGATCTTGAAAAAATTGAAGAAGAGAAACTAGCAATTGATCAAAAAGAAGAAGAACTAACAGGCCAATATGATCAACTAGCTGCTTCTCAAAATGATCTGCAACAAAATCTAGCTAAGAGACAAGAAGCACTTTCAGCTGTGCAGAAAAAGTTTGCGGCAGTTTCAAAAGAAGTGGAACTAGCTGAAAGCGAAAAAAATGCCGTGCTTGCACAAATTAATGAAGCAGAGTCTGCATTAAAGCAAGAACAAAAAGAAGCAAAGAAGAATAATGCAGGGAAGGCAGCTTCAACAAGTAAAGTGGCAAGTGTATCAAGTAAAGCATCTTCTAGTAAATCGACTAGCAAGTCTTCTAGTAATAAAGATGTTATTTATGTAACGGCTACTGCTTATAGTCATGAAGATACAAAATCTGATTATACAGCACTTGGATATAATATAAAAAAGAATAAGAATATGAAGTTAATTGCAGTCGATCCATCTGTCATCCCATTAGGTTCGAAAGTTTGGGTAGAAGGATATGGAGAAGCCATTGCAGGAGATACTGGTGGGGCTATTAAGGGACATAAAATAGATGTTTTAATGCCTTCAACCAAAAAAGCAAAGGCTTGGGGACGCAAAACTGTGAAAATAAAAATATTGAACTAATTTACTATTACTTTTTATCTTAATATGCAAGACTCTTTATTATGAAGAGTCTTTTTTTATTTTGGCGGAGAATTTATATGCAAAAAAGGAGGAGTGCTATTAGGCACTCCTTAAATCTATCAATTTCAAGGGGGGACTTGAAAAAGCTATTAATGACTATATAATTATCATACCCATATATTATGAATAATATATGACGAAACTATCAATAAATTATAAATAAATTGTTAAGATTAACTGGAATGGAATAACTTACGATAGTGTTTAGTATTTCTCTCTTATTAGTCTATTTTTTAAGTTTTTCCCACGTATCATCTAATGCTTTCATTGTTTCCTCACGTGATTTTTGATTTCCTACATATGCTTGAAGACTAGCTCCAAACTCTTGACCAGCACCATCAGGATATTTCATAAACTGCCATGTATAGGTTTTTCCTTCTTGTGAATACTTTTGGATTTCAGCCCCTAATGGACCAATGTCATCTGCGGTTGCTTGGATTGATTCAAATGCTGGAACATATTTGAAATCTTTTACAATCGATTCTTTTGCAAAATCGGAAGTTACCATCCAGTTTAAGAAATCTAATGCTGCTTCTTTGTCTTTTTCAGGGGCATCTTTATGAACGACCCAGTTTGTAGGTACATCAACCATTAGCTTATCTGATTTTGCTTCATCATCACTTAATGGCATTGGAATAAAACCTACTTCTAAGTTAGGAGTAATTTTATCTATCATTGGTTGAATCCAGTTACCTTGTTGAATCATTGCTGTTTCACCAGTTGCAAACAAAGTTACTTGTGTATTATAGTCTGTTGTTAACGGGTTTTTATTACCGTAGTCTATAGTTAAATCTAGTAAATCAAAAAAATTATTAAAGTGCTCATTGCCTGCGATTTTTGTAGAGCCATCATTTAATCCTTTGATAAATGCATCTGCATCATCTTGATAAGCAAAGGGTACATTCAGTCCATGATTAGCTAATACCCACCATTCTCCATACCCAATTGAAAAAGGAGTAATGCCAGCAGCTTTTAATTTTTCTGCAGCAGTTTCTAACTCAGAAAAAGTAGTTGGTAATTCGGTAATTCCTGCTTTTTTAAATAACTCTTTATTGTAGGCAAAACCGTATCCCTCTAGATTCACAGGCTGGCCATAGATTTTTCCATCAACCGTCATTGGCACTAACGCACTTTCATAAGCGTCATCTACCCATGGCTGATCCGACAAATCTTCTAATTTATCTAGCCAAGTCACCGCCTCTTGATATCCACCATTTCCAAAAATATCAGGAGCAGTATTAGACGCGAATTTCGCCTTTAAGGCTGCTGTCCCATCTGCACCTCCACCGACTGTTTCAATATTAAATGTTACATTTGGATGTTCTTTTGTATATTGGTCTGTTAGTGCTTTTAATTGATCAGCTATTTCTACTTTCCCATTAAATAAGTCAACGACAACTTTATCATCTTTACTAGATTCATTATTACTTGAAGCCCCTTCATTGGAACAAGCACTTGCAAAAAGAAGGGAAGCAGTTAAGATACCAGTTAGTAGGGAATACCTTTTCATTTTTTTGAACTTCATGTGATTTCCTCCTGTTTATAGAAAATATCGTATTTATTTGGAAGAGGCAGCTTTATAATAAAAGAATTAATTATGAAAACAACCTCTTTGTTCCTTATTTAATAGACCCGCTAGTAATGCCTTGGATAATGTGTTTTTGCATAGAAAAGAAGAAAATTAATAATGGGATGATTCCTATCATAAGTGCGGCTAATGCAAGATCCCATTGTTTTGTATATTGACCAAAGAAAAAGAATGTAGCAAGTGGAATCGTCCGCAATTCTGGATTTTGTAATACGAGTGACGGTAATAAATAGTCATTCCATATCCATAAGCTATTTAAGATAATGATTGTTACTGTAATCGGTTTTAATAATGGAAAAACAATTCTCCAAAATACTCCAAACCGGGAGCAACCATCTATAATAGCTGCTTCTTCTAATTCCACTGGAATTCCTTTAATAAAACCATGGTATAAAAAGATTGTCATCCCAGACCCAAATCCTAGATACATGAACACTAGACCCCAAATACTGTTAAGTAAGTGTAAGCTAGATGCTGTTTTAATAAGTGGAATCATAATCGATTGGAAAGGAATAATCATTGCGGCAACAAAGGCCATAAAGATGATATTACTTATTTTCTTTTTTGTTCTGACAAGCATGTAAGCGGCCATCGAACAGAACACTACTAATACAAGATTGCTTGCAATAGTTACAAGAAGAGAGTTGCTAAATACTTTAAGAAAATTTAACTTTTCAAAAGCATTTAGATAATTTTCAAAATGAAGTGAACTTGGTAATGCAGATGTATTGGTTAATATTTCGGCAAAAGATTTTAGTGAATTCGAAATAACATAATAAAATGGAATTAAAAATAGCAAGCCTAATATTATACCGAAGATTTCCACCAATAAAGTTTTGCTAGTGTATTTATTCTCCATCAAGATTCCACCTCTTTTTTCTTTGTAATCATAACCTGTATAATGGAGATGGTTGCTACGACAATAAAGAAGATAAGTGCTTTTGCTTCCCCGATTCCGTAGCGATTATTTACAAATGCCTCTGTATAAATATTAAGCGCTAACATTTCTGTTGATTTAAACGGCCCTCCATTTGTTAAGGAAAGATTCGCATCAAATATTTTAAATGAAGATGCAGTTGTTAAGAATAAACAGATGGTGACTGCCGGTGCTACGAGCGGGATTTTAATATTTCGTAAGACTTGAAAATGGTTCGCTCCATCGATTTTTGCTGCTTCGATTAGTTCTTTCGGAATATTTTGTAAGGCTGCAATATAAATGAGCATAATATATCCTGCACCCTGCCATACGCTGACAATTACAATTCCCCAAAAGGCAGTATTTTTATCTCCTAACCAAGCGAGCTCAAATAGTGGAATTCCAGTTAGTTCCCCAATAGAGGCAAACCCTCTAATGAATATAAATTGCCAGATAAATCCGAGTAAGAGGCCGCCAAGTAGATTAGGCATAAAAAACACCGTACGTAATAAATTACTAGATTTTAGTTTTTGAGTTACAAGCAAGGCTAGACCAAAGCCAATTGTGTTTGTCAAAATAATTGCCACAATGGTATACAGAGCAGTGAGTTTGAAAGATTGGAGAAACTGAGTATCTTCTGTGAATATGTACTGAAAGTTTTCCAATCCTACCCATTTGATTTCTCCTGTAATTCCATTCCAATCAGTAAATGAGTAATAAATACCAGAAAAGAATGGAACGAGAACAACTATTGTAAACGCAATAAAGACTGGACCTACAAAAAGGGAAAACAACCCTACTTCCTTCCATTTTTTCTTTCTCTTTGTAGAGAGTGAATGTTTTCTGCTCACATTTGACTGTTGAACAAGGGGGGGGATTATTTTTTCTACATTATTTTGATTATTCACTTTCTGCACCTCCTGTATTTATAATATAATGAGATTAATAAAACAAGTAACCGTTTACATTGACGAGTAAGGTGTAATATATTGACCAATCCTTATGTATTATTTTTATATGGATACAATTTTGAGAGGGGGAAGAGAATTTATAGAATGACTTCTTTTAGTGCTGTGTATTGGAACGATGAAGTTGTTTGAAATTTCTCGATCATAAATGAAATGGGGTATACGGAAAAAACTGATGATTTTCTTACTTCTTGCTACTATTCTTCCTTTTGGTACCGGCATACTCCTTACTTATTATCAGACGATAAAGAATATTAACAAAGAGTCCCTTTCTTATAACACAGAGTTAATGGTAAAAGGAAGGGAAGAACTAACTACTTACTTAGAGGATATTGCATTAATATCCACTGTATTATATCGTTATACTCCTTTCATGAATGTGTTGACTCAAGGGGTCGGAGAGAATAACAAAGATAATATGGAGGAGGTACGTCGTGTATTAGCATATGTATATAATTCTCGTTCTGAGATTGAACAGATGCATTTATATATTAATAAAGGAAGAGACTCTTTTACAAATTATCACTCTCGAATAAGTGGAAGAGGGAAAAATCAAACAATCTATTTGCATCCTTATTATCGTAAATTAGAGCAGGGAAAAACAAACTATTCATTAATAGAACCACCACATACGATATATAGTTATAATGGATTGTCCATTATCCCTAACTCAGAGAAATCAACTGTCCTATCTTTTCATAACAAAATTAGAAATGTGCCATCTAACGATATTCTAGGGTTTATGTCTATTGATATAAATCTTTCAAAAATAAATGGAATTGTGAATAGGCTATATAAGGATAATGAAAATCTTTCCATTATAAATGAGAACGGAACGATTATTTACTCTTCTAATAAGGCTTTAATAGGGGAGAAAAGTCAGGATGAATGGGTTTATGCAGTACAGAATAATCCTCATCAAAATAGCATGAATTGGGATAGAAAGGATTTTTCAGGAGTAATCTTTTATGAAAATATTGCTGTTCAAGATAATAGTTGGTATATGATAAAAAGCATTCCTTACTCCAGTCTTTACAAAAGCGCAAAGGAAACGGCATATATGAATACGATTATTGCCTTAGTAGCTTTAATCATTGTTTTAATCATAACGATAATCATCTCCTTTAAAATCACAGCTCCCATTAAGGTTTTAATCGATAATATGAAAAAGGTGGAGCAAGGCATTTTTGAGACTGATTTTGAAATCAGAGGAAATGATGAAATTGGCATGCTTGGTAGACGGTTTAAATCGATGGTTTTACAAATCAATAGGTTAATAGACCAAGAATATAAATTACAATTGGAAAATAAATCAGCTCAACTGAAAGTATTACAATCACAGATAAATCCGCATTTTTTATACAATAGCTTTCAGTCTATTGGCACACTTGCACTAAAGATGAAGGCAATTCCTGTTTATTCACTATTGACTTCTCTATCGGATATGATGCGATACAGTATGAATATGAGAGAAGAAATGGTCCTATTCTCTCAAGAAATAAAGCACACTAAATCATACCTTGGTCTGCAGAAACAAAGATTTGAAGAAGAGCTGAACATAACGATGAACATTTCACCGGATACGAAAGAAATATTCGTTCCAAAAATGATTCTCCAACCAATCGTTGAAAACTGCTTTAAACATGGATTTAGCGATACGATGGAGGATGCAACAATATCCATCTGTTCTTATATAAAGGAGGGGCAATTAATATTTAGTGTTCAGGATAATGGAAGAGGTGTAAAAAAAGAAAAATTGGAGGTCATTCGTAAAGGATTGTATCGAAAAGAAACGATGAAGGAGGGAAAAGAACAAGACTCAATTGGTCTAAAAAATATTTACGATCGCTTGCAGCTTTACTATGGGGAACAAGCGACCTTAGTAATGGAAAGTGTGGAGAATAAAGAGTTTACAGTAATGGTTCGTATTCCAGTATCTTTACAAGAGGGAGTGGGAGGATATGAGGGCACTAATCGTTGATGATGAAAAGCATGTACGAGAAGGAATTAAGCTTCTTGCTGACTGGGAAGGAAATGAGATTACGGAAATTTACGAAGCAAGTAATGGAGAAGATGCCATTCAAATCATTCGATCATTAAATCCTGAAATAATATTCTCTGACATGAAAATGCCGAAATTGGATGGAACTCAGCTTTTAAAATGGATGGATGAGCATTACTGTGAAGGGAAAACCATTGTTGTTACCGGTTATGATGATTATCATTATATGCGAAAAGCGATGCATTATGGTAGCTCAGACTATTTGTTGAAACCAATCGATCCTGAAATGCTGAATGATACATTGATAAGGGTAGTGAATGAGTGGAAAGCGGAGGAAATGGAAAGGATAAATAAACTTAGTAAAAACCAACTTATTAATAAAATGAAGCCGGCATATCGAGACCAAAAGTTAACGCAGATTATTAACAATGTTCCAGTGGACAAATTTGTGTGGGAAGAATTTCGTTTAACAAAGGCAGCGGCATATACAATTGGGCTTCTACAAGTAAGTAATATAGCCGTTGAGCAATTTGGTGGAGATAAAGATATTACCTTTTTTACGCTATTAAATATAATAAATGAGCAACTCAGCAAAAAAAGTGGTGGAATTGCATTCAGATATATAACAAGTAAAGGGGAAATTGTCCTTCTTTTAAAAAAAAATAAAAAAGAATCACTTATCATAGCTAAGGAAATACAAATTAATATTCAGCAATTATTAGGTTTGACTTGTACGATTGCAATAGGGATCGAAGTAAACTCTGCAGTACAGTTGAGTCTTTCTTATCAACATGCTAAGTCTATGATAATGAATAGAAATGTTTTAAGAAATAACCAAGAAAAAATTGTGATAAATAATGATGAAATAGAGATTAAAAGTTTAATGGATTATGGTAGTTCTATTAAAATTGCCATACAAACAGGTGAAATGGATGCTTTTCATTCACTTATTGGACAAATTCAAACAGATTTCATTCAAAAAAAGCAATTATGCCTCAGGCAGCTTTTCCATTTGGAAAATGAATATCAGATGCTAAGTGCTAGATGGTACAAAGAATTTAATATTCCCTTTAGCCTACCTACAGATTTAGAGGAGAGAATTCAGTCATTTATTGATAAAGAAGATGTATTTCAGTTAGAAGCATATAAAGACAGGAAGAAAAGAGAAATTGCATTGTTTCTTAGACGAGTAAAAAGACAAAATACAAGAACATCAAAAAATATTATCCAAGAAATTGAAAAGTACATAAAAGCGAATTTTCATCGAGAGATTAAACTTCAGGAAATTTCAGAGCGTTTCTACATAAGCAGAGAATATATATCGAGAAAATTTAAACAGGAGTATCATATAAATATTTCTGAGTATTTAGTATCCATACGCATACAAAAAGCACAAGAATTATTGGAAAATAGTAATCTAAAGGTGTATGATATTGCAAATTTGATCGGCTATCAAGACGATAAATATTTTCGCAAAGTATTTAAAAAAATAGTTGGCATCTCCCCAAACGAATATCGTGAGAAGAAAAAATAGATAAGCTAAAGTAAAAATTTATACTTTGATCTACTCGGAGGTATTCAGAAATAAAAAAGAAAGGTGTTTCAAGTGAACTACGATAAATTACTACATATCGAAACCGAAAAAATACAATTAGGATTCAATAAATCATACCATTATCATCGGTATGAACCTACTCCATACGAGCATTTAGAACAGCTGTTTCAAGAATTTCCCCTTCATGAGACTGATCATATAGTCGATTTTGGATGTGGGAAAGGTCGATTGAACTTTTTTATTCATTATTTATTTCAATCTACTGTAACTGGAATAGAAATGAATGAAGAATATTATCAAGATGCTTTAGTAAATATAGAACACTATTCAAAAAACAGGAAGAGTAGGAAAGAGAAGATATGCTTTCTGTTAGGGAAAGCAGAGGATTATTCAATACAGCCACAAGATAATTATTTTTATTTTTTTAATCCTTTTTCTCTGCCTCTCTTTCAAAAGATTGTCAGTAATATAATGTATTCGCTAGAAGAAAACAGTCGCCTGGTGAAAGTCATTCTCTATTACCCCTCAAATGAATATCAAATTTTTATGGAGAGCCATCCATTCTTTGAAAAAGAGGGGGAGGTAAAAGTAGGGAATAAAAAGGATAAGGACAAGTTTATAATATATAAGTCTATGTATTGGTAGAAAAAATTTATAGCATGGGTTAACATTTTTTATATTTGTTTATGTTTTCCATGTAATATAATACCAAAATGAAACCATTGTCTAAAATAGATTTATCCTTTATATTCAAGTATATAAGTAAAAAGACTTAGGATAAAAGTCGTTTTAAATTTGTAAAATACGTAAATGGGAACAGCTGCTAATTCAAGAATGATATCCCTCATAGACGTATTTATAGAGGAGAAATTACTATTTTTACATTGCCAAGTGTCGATCAAGTAACATATATACAGGTTGAATATTCAGTTCCTATCATTGCTTTATCTGTATTAATTGCATGTTTAGCTTCTTATACGTCCCTTTCTATGAATGAACGGATCGTTTATCATAGTTTTTTTCATCGCTATATATGGTTAGGTTTAGCGGCGATTACGATGGGCTTCGGAATTTGGTCTATGCATTTTATTGGGATGAGCGCGGTTAAGCTTCCGATTGATATGACTTTCAATATACCATTAACGGTTCTTTCCGTAGTGCCAGCTATATTAGCTACATTTTTGGCTTTCAGTATATCTAGTAAGGCAAAGAATTCTAGTAAATGGATTGCATTTGCTGGAATCTTTATGGGGATGGGCATAAGTAGCATGCATTATATTGGAATGAAAGCAATGAAGTCAGAGGCTGATTATGCCTACCATTTAGGCTATTTTATTTTATCCATTTTCATCGCTATAATAGCTTCTTTTTTTTCGCTGTTTATCTTTATGAAGCTACAAAGATATATGAATAATTTTATCGTGAAAATTGTTACCTCCCTTTTGATGGGGGGAGCGATATCAAGTATGCATTATGCAGGGATGTATGCCATTCGATATTATGTAGATACAGAAATGGAACTTACCCATACGCACTCACACCATGTTAGTATAAAAGCAATTATTATTGGTGTAACAATCGGTATCTTTGTTATTTTATTATTCTCTATTTTGTCTAGCCTATTGGATCGCTATGTTGATTATCGCTTAAATTACTTTGATGCATTAACAAAGCTTCCAAACCGAAGACAGTTCGAAAAGTTGATCGAATCCTCCACTTATTTTAGTGGTCTGGCAATCCTTCATATACATGACTTAAATAAATGGAATGGTAAGTATGGTTATTACTTTGGAGATAAAATTATAGGTTATATCGAAGAATTATGTACGAAACTAATACAAACGAATGTAGAATTGTTCCGAATAGAGGGAAATCGTTTTGCGATTGTCAGTACAACTAATGAAGCCTTAGATAAATTAATGTTGGAATTAAATCAATTAACTGCTATTTTATCTAATCCGGTAACTATTGATGATCGAATCATCAAAGTAGAGACAGCAATTGCATTATCAGTCAATGAGAAAAAAGCAACTTCCAAGCAGCTATATGAAAATGCTGTCGCTATTTTAACACATTATTCCATTCGCTTTGAAAATGAAATCATCATGTATGATCCAGAAAAACATAAACAGACTTTTGCTAAACATCTTGTGAATGAGATAGAGGATGCCCTATTAGAAAAGCATTTATATTTAGTTTATCAGCCTAAAGTATTTCTAAAGTCAAGGGAAGTCGCTGGATTAGAAGCTTTATTAAGATGGAAGCATCCTTTGTATGGAGAGTTGTCGCCAGATGTGTTTATCCCGATTTTAGAAGCATCTGATAAAATGTATGATGTCACAGATTGGATTATTGAAGAGGTATCTAAACAAATAGATGTATGGCAACAGCAAGATAGATATATACCAGTAGCTATTAATATACCTGGCTCCTATGTAACCTCACCAAGGCTAATGACAAGCTTAACCACTAATGTAGAGAAATACAAGTTAATGCCCCATTTGATTGAGTTAGAAATAACAGAAACAAGTGCAGTTGGTAATATTGAAGGGGCAATTCAATCTGTTCAGGCTTTTAGAAATGTTGGCTTTACAGTAACACTGGATGATTTCGGAACAGGGGTTTCCTCTTTATCTTATTTGAAAAGAATTCCTGTAAACACCTTGAAAATTGATAAATCCTTTATTGATGGGGTTCCGGAGTCCCAAAAAGACGGAGAAATTATTAAAGCAATCATAGCTCTCGGAAGTTCCTTGCATTTGAGCATTGTAATAGAAGGGGTAGAAAGAGAAGAACAGATTAACTATTTAGCTTCTATAAATGAATGGCCAATTATCCAAGGATATTATTATGCGAGGCCAATGACTGTCTTTGCTTTGGAAGAGTGGCTATTCCATTTTCAAAAGGGTGAAACAGATATTCATCAATAAGAGGAATCAAGATCATCCGTATCGATGTAAAAGAAAGGATGATCTTTCTTTTTGCAAAAGTATCTGTATTTTGTAACTGGGATTTTGTAGAATGAATTCATTCTCTTATGTGGGAGAGCTATTCTGCGTAAAGTTTAATATCTTTAGAGAATACCCTTGTCTTTTCGCTATCACAGGAATGCTTTTCTAATGGAAGAGATGTTGAACGTGGAGCAGTTACTTTTCTAGTTTTTGCGAAGAAAGACTGATAAAATATGAAAGAGAAACAACAAAAGATCATTACTAAAAATAGGCTGTTTAGTACGAAACTCATTTATGCATCCTCCTTTGATTGTACCGATAACTTAACTATACAGTTGATTAATGAAGACAATATAAAGAAAGAGTTAATTTTAAATGGAATCCGTGTAAAGAAAAAAAGGCTATTGAATAAAAAGAGGTGAATCAATGTATTTATCAGTGAAGGAAACTGCAGAATTGCTTGCTGTATCAGAAATAAAGGTAAAAAATCTGATTTTACAAAATCAAATTAGAGCAATTTTTGATGGAAACGATTATCTTATCAACAGAGAGCAATTTAATACACATTTTAAGCAAGTAGAGAAATATAAAAAGTTTGTGGAAGAAGTATGGAGTGAGCCGATTCCAGAAGATTTAGACATTAAAGATGAGGATTAAAAAGCTATTATTAGATAAATAGGATATCTTCGCATGAAACCATAAGGTTTTGCAGAGATATCCTTATATTAGATTTACACTTCTAGCCAAGAATGGGACCAATTTTCAATTTCTTTCATAATTGGCTCTAATGAACGCCCTTTTTCTGTTAAAGAATATTCAATTCTAACAGGAGTTTCAGGATATACCACTCTTGCTACAATTCCAGCTTGCTCTAAATCCTTTAATCTCTCCGATAAAAGTCTTCCGCTTATTCCAATGGAGGATTCCATAGTACAGAAACGTTGAGGACCATTCAATAGCTGATAAATAATTAAACCAGTCCAGCGTTGGCTTAAAATACTCATTGCTTTTTCAAACCTTGGACAAATTGTCATTTGGTTCATTTTAATATCCCCCCTTCCAATAATTATACAATAAATATTATTTTAAGTAAAAATATTATGAATTGTAATTAGATTACTTTACAATCGTTTATTATTAAAATAAAATTACTTACATAAAGTAAGTACGAAAGATGGTTAGGAGGAGAAAGAAATGACATTTCACAGAACCCCAAATATCTATGCAAAAAGTGTCAAGTTAAAGGTAGCTGATTTAGAAGAGTCACTATTATTTTACCAAAATGTGATTGGTCTTTCGATTGCAAGCAAAGAGAAGAAACAAGCAGCATTACGTGCAGGAACAGGGGAAGCATTTTTATTTATCGAGGAATTAGATCAAGTCGAGCCCAAGAAAATGCGGACAACAGGACTTTATCATTTAGCAATATTAGTCCCTTCCAGAGAGCAGCTTGGAAATGTATTTAAGCATTTGCTAGAAACAGGATATCCATTACAAGGTGCCTCTGATCATTATGTCAGTGAAGCAATCTATTTAGCTGATCCGGATGGAAACGGAATTGAAATATATTGCGATAAAAATCCAGCAGATTGGCAATGGGATGGCAACTTTGTAAGAATGGATACGGCCTATATGGACACAAAAGGAGTGCTTGCAGCTTCTAGTAATAGCAAATGGAATGGTCTTCCTGATGGAACTATTCTTGGTCATATTCACTTACATGTTGCAGAATTAGAAGAAACAGTTGATTTTTATGTAAAAGGATTGGGCTTTGATGTCGTTCAAAAATATGGATCTCAGGCATTTTTTCTTTCCACTGGCCGCTATCACCATCACATCGGTTTAAATGTCTGGAACGGTATTGGTGCACCTGTTCCAAAGAAAAATCATGTTGGTTTAGCTTATTATGATTTACAGATACCTAGTGAGGAAAAGCTTGAAGAATTGACACAAAGATTGACAGAGCTTGGAGCAACTCTCACAAAGGATAAGGATAATTTATACACATATGATCCTTCGGGAAATATGATTCGTTTGGTTACTGCTTAAAAAATAAAAAAATTGCATATTTCCCCTAATCTTATTAAACTTTTAATTAAAGAATATGAAAATTCTAGGCGTGTTTAAAACTAACAAATTTTAGAGGTGGGGAAGTAGTTGCACTATAATGAAGGAGTTTACCAATATTTTATCGATAATACGGATAGATTAACAGAAGAGTGGTATAACAATCTAACAAAAAATGATCCGAAAGGTGTCTATGCAACATCTGACCCACATGTAATTGAAATCATGAAAAAACAAAATAATGATTTTCATTACAGACTCGCTGGCATTTTTATTAAGGAAAAGCAACTATTTCTTGAAGATATAGAGGAATGGATTTTTGAAATTGCAACAGATCAAGCACATTTAGATACGCCAATCCATTTTATTATTCGGGAATTTATTCGTACGAGAGAACAATATTTTCAGCTAATTGAAGAATATGCTACAGAACATGATGTTAGTCATAAGCGAGTAATTGGATGGAATCATTCTGTTATGAAAGTTCTAGATAAGATAATTTTAAAATATACAGAGGAGCATCATCATTATTCGAACCGACAGCTTGAAGCACAGCAAGAAATGATTAATGAGCTAAGTTCTCCAGTTATTTCCTTGAGTAAAACAAGAGCACTCTTGCCCCTTGTTGGAGATATCGATACTGCCCGTGCTGCTGCAATATTGGAAAACACAATCAAACAATGTGCAGAAAAAAAGGTATCTCAGTTATTTATTGACCTATCTGGTGTAATTATTATTGATACCATGGTTGCTCATCAAATCTTTCAACTTATTAATGGGCTAAGCTTAATTGGGGTCAAAACGACGCTATCGGGTATTCGACCAGAAATTGCTACAACTGCAATCCAATTAGGATTATCATTTGAAGATATTTCGATTGCTTCCACGCTTTCTAAAGCAATTGAACAAGATGTTCATTTCCAAAAATAATAGATTAAAGGCTATTTTCGTAAACATGAATTAGTGAAAGGGACGAGTAGGTTATCGCTAAATTCCTATTGTATGAAATATAACGACTATCACGCAGGATAATGGAGTGGACTTTCAAAGAGGTTCTATCATTATGATATTGTATGCTAGTAGGAAATTTACGCCAAGATTACCTTGCTGGCTCACACAAGCGCAAGCTCGCTGTAAAAAGGTTACCTGACGTACTTGTTCTCTTTCATCGATTTAGAAGTATTTAATCTATGTTATTATTATTATTTATAATGGAAGTCTAGTGTTTTAGCTTTATCTATCAGTTTTTCTTGCTCATTATAAACATCACTTGTACTTAACTGAATTTCATTGATAGAGGAATTTTCTATTATGAAACCTATATTACCTTTCTTTCGTTCGCCTGGATTTAACACCCCATTGAGCTCTTCTAAATAAATATCCTTCTCCCAAGTGATCATTTCATCTGTATTCGTCTGAATAAAAGCAATTGGAGAGAATTTCTTTTGTTTGTTCGATTGATTTACGATTTCCACGAAAAACTTAACGAAAATGAATTGCTCATCATGTGTATAGGTATGATAGAAGTCAATTAAGCTATATGCAGGTCGATAATCGATTATTTTGGCATCTTTGACTGTCAGTTTTATCGAATCAATCTGAATGCTCTTCGGTTCTTCATCAAGGGCTTTTAATGTTGCTTCGCCTTTCCTATCCCGGTAGAAATCTCCTACAGCTATTAGAGAAGTATCATCAATAACTTGTGGATTTTGAATATATGCATCTGTTGAAACAGGAATAACATGAACATTTTGCATGCTTGTTTCTATTTTCTCTACTTCCTGAATGGTATTTACTTCAGTCTCTTTATTGCTGTTGCACCCAGCTAATAAGAGAAAGGCAAATGAATACATAAAAAAGCGTTTCAAGGTTGAATCCTCCCAATTGAAAAGCTTCCCTTCAAATAGAAGCCGAAGAGAAGCCTATTTTTTTCAGAATCTCTGAATTTTAAGAGATGGAAATCTCCACCGCCTATCAGCAAGATGATATTCCGGCTGCGGGCGATAGCAACAAACATTACGAAAATAGCCTTTTTTAATTGTCCGTGATTTTTACTTTTGCCTGCAGTAGGTCAAAAATAACTTTAGCATGATCTGTATTGTCCTTTTGTCCAGCAAAAAGATTGCTAGAAGGTCCATATGCATAAACAGGAACGTCTTCTCCAGTATGACCACCTGTAGTCCATCCCGTGTTGGTCCGTTTATTGAAGATATCTTCAATCGCATTGTCAATACTAGTTAAATCTTTTGTTTCAGCTGCTTTCTGAACGGATTGAACTTCTTCTGACTTTAGGGATAGATTGATATACTTTTTCAAAGTAGATTCAACAGATGCGCCATTGGTAATCAATTCTGCCATAAAGTCAGGTGTCTTTGTTGCTGCTTTGATTGGCTCTCCGTACCAGTTGTAATCGCCGTTTGCTGCAATCGAGAATCCTCCTGTAGAATGGTCAGCAGTAGCTACCACTAATGTGTTTTTATCCTTTTTGGCAAAGTCGATTGCTGCCTTATACGCTTTTTCGAAATCTTCCATCTCACTCATTGCAGCGACAATATCATTATCATGTCCAGCCCAGTCAATTTGGCTGCCTTCTACCATCAGGAAAAAGCCCTTTTTATTTTTATTTAAGCTTTCAATTGCAGTTTTCGTCATTTCCTCTAAGGAAGGAGTTTCTTTGTCTCGATCTATCATTTTTGGCATGCCTGCTTCAGCAAATAGTCCAAGTAGCTGGGTATCTTTATTTTTCAGTAAATCATCGCGATTGGTGACATAATTGTAGCCAGCTTTTTTGAATTCCGTCGTTAAATCTCTGTCCTGACGAACAAATAGATCTGTTCCGCCGCCTAATAGAACATCGACTTTATGCTTTCCATTTATCATTTCATCGAAATAGTCATCGGCTATTGCATTCATATTTTTGCGGCTTATATCATGGGATCCAAAAGCAGCTGGCGTCGCATGTGTAATTTCAGATGTTGCAACAAGACCAGTAGATTTTCCCTTTTCCTTTGCAGCTTCCAAGACAGTTTTCACTTCCGTTTCGTCATTGTCAACTGCAATGGCATTATTATATGTTTTGATACCAGCTGACATAGCAGTTGCTGCAGATGCAGAATCCGTCACATTTTGTGCAGGATCTTCTGGATATGTCATTTGCTGACCAACCAAGTAGGGATCGAAATATGTATTTTCTGCTATTTTTGTCTCTGGATTATCTTTTAAATAGCGATACGCAGAAGTGTAAGAAACACCCATTCCATCTCCTATAAGGAAGATAATGTTTTTAGGCTTGCCATTACTGCTTCCGTTATTTTTTGCTTCTGTCTCTGTTCCAAAGAGTGCTGTTGCTATCCCAGCAACGGATAAAGAGGAGATTACGGCGATTGGTAATAACTTTTTTTTCCATGATTTAGTGTTCAAATTGTTTCCCTCCAAATGATTGATTCGCTTTATTATCATGGAAGGACGTTAAGTTTGTTTTACAGCCGTTTAGAGAAAATGTAAAAAAAACTAGGATAAAGGTACCCTAGTTAATAAGACATGGTATTTTTTTGGTTCGTTTCGAGTGAGGAAAGAAAGGACTTTACTAAGCTTTATTTAAAGCGAATTCCTTACTGAGCGCATAGGAAACAGCGGCTTTAGCATGTAAAAAGGTAGTATCAAATAATGGAATAGAGCAATCTTCTTGTTTAATAAGTAACGGTATTTCTGTGCATCCTAATATAATACCTTCTGCACCTTGAGCGAGCAGTTTGTCGATAATGCGCAAATATATTTCCTTTGATTCAGGAAGAATTATTCCTTTGCATAATTCATCAAATATGATCCGATGAACAACTTCTCTATCTTCTTTCTCGGGCACAATCGTTTCTATTTCTTGCTCTAATAGTGCCTCTTTATAAAAAGAATGCTCCATTGTAAACATGGTTCCTAATAAGCCAACTTTTTTCAAATCAGCTTCTTTTACAGTGCTTCCTGTAGCGTCTGCAATATGAAGCAAAGGAATAGATATGGCTGCTTGTACTTCTTTTGCCATCTTGTGCATCGTATTTGTACAGATTAAAACAACATCAGCGCCCCCTGCTTCCAATGTTTTTGCAGCGTGTACCATTAATTCCGTTGCTTTTTCCCAGAGATCAGCTTTTTGCAGTGCAACAATTTCTTCAAAATCAAAAGAATAAAGAAGGCATTTGGATGAGTGTAATCCTCCCATTTCTTCCTTTACCAATGTATTCATATATCGATAATAATCTGCCGTTGATTCCCAGCTCAAACCACCAATAAGTCCAATCGTTTTCATAGTAAAACTCCTTTCGACCATTTTTTTCATGATATCATGGTATACTGGTATAGAATAGAGCCAGAAATTATATACTTCTATAGTACCAGTTTAGTCTATATTGGAGGAAATTTCCTATGATTTTTATTACGATTGACCGATCTCAATTTATCTCTCTAACCCAGCAAATTTATGATCAAGTTCGTAATGGCATATTAGAAAAACAATTAAAAGAAGGAGAGAAATTACCTTCTTCGAGAGAATTGGCAGGCTCTATTGGAGTTTCCCGAAATATTGTTCTAGAAGCGTATGAACGTTTAATTGCAGAAGGATATTTGGAGGTTAGACCAAAGGCAGGAACCTTTGTAGCACTGGGGACGTCTCTTTCGTTTGTTGAGAGACCGAAGAGGAAAGACACTCCCACAAAAGCGGAGGATAAAAAAAAGACATATATTGATTTTAAAGCTGGTAATCCAGCAATAGATTATTTTCCTAGGAAGAAATGGGCTCAAATAACGAAGGAGATTTGTCTACATTCATCGGAATCCGTCTTTGGATATGGAGAAGCTGCAGGGATGAAGGAGTTGAAGGAAGCACTTGTTGACTATTTAAAAAGAGTAAGAGGGGTACAATGCAGGGCAGAGCAAATTTTCATTACATCTGGTGCTACTCAAGGGTTGAAGCTTATTACGGAAATGCTTGGAAAAGATAATAAAAGAATTGCAGTTGAGGACCCGGTAACAGATGAAATGAGGAATATTTTTACATTTGGTAATGCGAAGATTTTTCCTGTTCCCGTAGACGAAAATGGAATTAACCCAAATAGTTTGCCAGAACAATCACCAAGCTTTGTTTTTGTAATTCCTTCCCATCAATTTCCGTTAGGTGGAATCCTATCTATTCAAAGAAGACTTCAGCTAATAGAATATGCGAAAAGGATGAATTGCTATATTGTGGAAGATGATTATGACAGTGAATTCACTTATGAAGGGGCGCCTGTACCGTCCATTCAAGGTATAGCACCTAACCATGTGATTTATGTGGGTACTTTTAGCAAAATACTTTCCCCAGGACTGCGGATTGGATATGTTATTTTACCAGAGGAATTGGTCGATTCCTTTGAGCAAATTAAATGGTTTTCAGATAGACATACATCCTCACTAGAACAATTAGTATTAGCCCAGTTTATCAGGGAAGGATATTTAGATCGACATGTACGCAAAATGAAAAAAATCTATAAAGAAAAAAGAGAACGATTGGTTTCAGCCATTCAACAAAATTTTCAAGGCGCAACCATTATAGGTAAATCAGCAGGCATGCATTTAGTTGTAGAGATACCAGGAGTAGATTTTTGTCCAACATTCATACATAAAATGGAACAATCAGGAGTGAAGGTATACCCCATTGAACAATATAGCTTAGTAAAAGGGAAACACAGGGAAAGAATTGTGATGGGATATGGTGGACTAACTTTAGAGGAAATCGAAAAGGGTGTCCTTTTATTAAGAAAAACAATTGAATCAAATAGAAAATCCATTTTTTAATGGAATAAATAGCTGAAATTCATTCTTTTTTCATTTAATGTATGTAAATATATTTATAGAAGCAAATTATTATCCTAAGGAGTATGTAAATATGAATAAATCAAGAAAAAGCATCTTTTCAAGAAAGTGGTTAACCATACTTTTTGGGGTACTCATCATTCTCTTATTCATCCCAACCCCCTATTATTTAAACCAGCCAGGCTCCATTGAAGCACTTGCGCCAAAAGTGACGGTAGAAGATGGAACTAAGTCAGAAAAAGGAAGCCTCAATTTAACAACTGTTTATTCGATAAAGGCAAATAATCCATATATTTATTTATACGGATTAGTCGCTCCTCATACGGAAATACGAAAAGAGGAAGAGGTAAAAGGGAATCTTAGTGACGAAGAGTATAATAAGCTATTGCTTCATATGATGGATACTTCTAAGCAAAATGCGATTATTGCTAGCCTCCATGAAGCAGGAAAAAAAGTTCAATTTGACTATAATGGCATTTTCGTTGCACAAGTATTAGAAAATTCCAAAGCAAAGTCAATTATAGAAGTTGGAGATATTATTCAAAAGGTAGATGGCCAAGAATTTACGAAAAGTGATGAATTAATTGCGTATTTAAAAGACAAGCAAGCAGGCGACACTGTCCAGCTTGAATTTATACATGGGAAAGAAAAGAAAGAAGCATCCGTTGAAGTCATTGTATTAGATAAAAAAACAGGACAAGTCGGAATTGGCATTGCACCTGAAGATAATATGACAATAAATCCTTCGATCAATGTTGCGATTAATAGTGAAAATATTGGCGGCCCTTCAGCTGGATTAATGTTTTCTTTAGAAGTTTATAATCAAATTGTGGAAGAGGATTTAACAAAGGGTTACAAAATTGCTGGTACTGGCACAATGGATGCAGAAGGAAATGTAGGACAAATCGGTGGAATTCAGCACAAAATAGTGGCTGCCCATAAAGCAGATGTAGATATATTCTTTTATCCAAAAGATATAACAGAAGATGATACCAATGAAAAGGAAATTAAAGAGCAAGTGAAGGAAGAAGGCTACACAGATATAAAAATCGTACCAGTAAGCACATTGAAAGAGGCAATCGATTACTTGGAAAAGCTTCCTGAAAAGAAATAAACTTTACATATTGCTCATTTCAGATTTACAGAATTTCTCCAGATAAAACATAATGTTTACCTAGTATCTCCTTAATTTATTTAAGGGGATTTTTTCATGAGAAGGCTGTTGAACTAAAAATTCTGTTTAGAAAAGAGTGAAATGGGAAAGGTATATATAGAAAGTGGAAAGTACGTTGGGAAGTTGGGAAACGGCATTTACAAGGAGGTTCACCATGTCAGAATTTTTTAGTGGTCTTTTTAATATTCTTTATGGAGCTTTTGGAGTTCCTCTCCTTTTAATCGTTCTTATTATTCTTGTCATAGTTGTATCACAAAGAAGACGAAAAAAACGGATGAAACAAGAAGATTGGATGGGACATTCTCCTGTAGAGAAAATTGAAAAAGAGGATGAGAAGAAAAAATAATGAAGAGTCAAAAAAGGAGACAAACGCAAGAGCGTTTGTCTCCTTTTTTTGTGAGGGGCGGTTTAGACCACGTTAATTTTTTTTATCTATATTAGAATTGATTTCTTTCTTTGCTTACATCAAGTAAGCCCCCACCATTTTGGATTGAGGCCACTGAAAAAGTGAATTACCTGGTGAATCGGTAGTTACCAAACCATTCTAACTTAGTGTAGGCTTTTGTTTTCCGAGGCTTACCGC
>NZ_JBQHVO010000049.1:0-42185 GCF_052064465.1 Niallia sp. HCP3S3_B10
TTACTAAATTCGACATTTTGGGGAGGTACTCCTTTTTTTGTGTCTCTGAGACCTTGAGGCTCTAAGCGTTAAATTTATGAAATTGATTCACTTATGTTTTTCTTGAAAATAGAAATTAGGTTTTTTGTATTATACCCGATTAAACCTAAAGGAGGAACCCACCATGCTAACCCTAACCGGCAACAACCTAACCTTACCCACCCTAAAAAAAATCCTCTACACCAACGAAACCGTCCAACCATCAAAAGAAAGCCTAACAAAAGTAAAAAACAGTCGAAAAGCCGTCGAGGAAATCGTAAACCAAGGAAAAACGGTTTATGGCATTAATACGGGCTTCGGCAAATTAAGCGACGTCCGTATTGATAAGGAAGATGTAGAAACACTACAGCTCAATTTAATCCATTCCCATGCTTGTGGAGTAGGTGAACCTTTTGCTGAAGTGGTTTCAAGAGCTATTCTTCTTCTAAGGGCGAATGCCTTACTAAAAGGATATTCAGGAGTTCGACCGCTCATTATTGATAGATTACTAGCACTTCTCAATAAAGCCATTCATCCCGTCATACCACAGCAAGGATCCCTTGGAGCAAGCGGCGATCTTGCGCCCTTATCTCATCTTGCCTTAGCACTTCTCGGAGAAGGAGAAGTATTTTATAAAGGAAAAAGAAGACCTTCATTGGAAGCTTTACAAGCTGAAGGCATAGAACCAATCAGGCTTTCCGCAAAGGAAGGGCTAGCACTGATAAATGGAACACAAGCAATGACTGCTATGGGTGCTGTTGCTTACTTAGAAGCGGAGAAGCTAGCCTATCAATCGGAACAAATTGCCGCAGTTACGATGGAAGGATTAAGGGGAATTATTGATGCATTCGATGATGACGTGCACCAAGCAAGAGGATATCAAGAACAAATTGATGTCGCTCAGCGAATGCGCGCATATCTTGCTGGTAGTAAGCTAATAACGGTACAAGGGGAACTACGTATTCAGGATGCTTATTCGCTTCGTTGTATTCCCCAAGTGCATGGTGCTACTTGGCAGACGTTGCAGTATGTGAAACATAAACTAGAAATAGAGATGAATGCAGCGACAGATAATCCTTTAATTTTTAACGATGGGGAAAAGGTTATTTCTGGCGGGAATTTTCATGGTCAGCCGATTGCACTTGCGATGGACTTTATGGGGATTGCGATGGCAGAATTGGCGAATATTTCGGAGCGGCGGATTGAACGATTAGTTAATCCTCAATTAAATGATTTGCCAGCATTCTTAAGCTCGAAGCCTGGATTGCAATCTGGGGCGATGATTATGCAGTATGTCGCAGCTTCATTGGTGTCGGAAAATAAAATTCTTGCCCATCCAGCTAGTGTGGATTCGATTCCGTCTTCTGCAAATCAGGAGGACCATGTTAGTATGGGGACCATTGGTGCGAGGCATGCCTATCAAATTATTGAACATACACGAAAAGTGTTAGCGATTGAATTAATTTGTGCGACTCAAGCTGCGGAAATTCGCGGAAAAGATAGAATGGGAGCTTTTACGAAAAAGGTAGTGGAGCAAGTAAGAAACTATGTTGCTCCAATTGAGGAGGATCGGATTTTCGCGGATGATATCGAAAAGTTAAGTAAAGCATTGAAGGAATCATTTGAAATCGATTCAGAGATTTAAGAATGAAAATTATAGCATTATTCTAATGCCTGTCTACTGTTATAATAGTGTCAAAGTCATTATGAATAAGGGAGCAGGTTTTTATGTTTAAAATCTTGATTGCAGATCGTGACAGGCAAGAAGTGAATGGAATAGAATGGCTTGTTTCAAAATATTCATCCCCAGATTTTATCATGGAAAAAAGAAATGAACTGGCAGAAGTATTAGCAGTGCTTGAAACAGATTTACCGGATATTTTGTTTATTGAATTAGATATGATTCCAGACACCCATTGGAAGATGGTTCAATCCTATATTAATAGATATGCAAAGAAGGTCGTTACTCTTACAGCTGAAACTACATTTGAGCGTGCAATGCAGGCGATGTCCGTCAAAGCAGTTGATTTACTGGTAAAACCATTAACGCCGAATCTCGTCAAGAAAGCCTTTCAAGAATTAATGCGCATGCAATTACCCCTTTTGAAAGATGAAAAAAATACCTCGAGAACAGCATATGACTCGAAATATGAAGCACTGTTTATTGATGATATGATTCCGTATGAATATCCAGTATTTCTCATAGAAAGTGAATGGAATGATGCATTGGATGAAATAAGAGTATTTAGTAATGAATTTGATTTTTATTACAAGCCTGTTATTTTTTCAACGAGTGATCATCTTGTCCTTGCCTTTCAACATGAACTGCAGGATGAAATCAATGAAGCAAAGCGTTTCTTAAGAGAATGGGAAATCGAGCATGATGCGCCTCTTGCAATTGCGATTAGTCATCGCGACCAGCATTCTCTCTACCAGACATATAATCACTTAAGAAAAGCAATTAACGTAACGTTTTATACAGGATACCGCCAAGTAATTCTCGCCAATGATTTTCACGATTGGGTCGAAAGAGATCCTTTTTTAACGATGGAACAGCAACGGGATTGGGTCCATATGCTTGATGAAAAGGAAATTAGTGAAATTAAGGCATGGATGTACGGAGAATTTTTCAGTATGAAAAGTCCTTATCCTTCTCCTAGTATGCTTCGAACAAGGTTAACGAGTATTCTTGCACAGGTTCGTCGCTATATGATTAAAAGCGGACTGCAAGATAGCAGCAGTGAGAATTATTATAAGGATGTTTTTAATAAAATCTTAAATTATAGTGTTCTTTATCGAATTGTCCAGGAAATAATTTTGTTTATTGATTACTTATTTGATATCCAAAATCAACGAGTAGAAAAACCGAAGCTGGACATCATGGAAGCAGCGATTACTTATATGGAAAAAAATTATTATCGTTCTGATTTATCGTTAGTCGAAGTAGCAAATCATATCGGTCGTAGTCCATCCTATTTCAGCTATTTATTAACAAACAAAAACAATAGAAGCTTTCGAGAAATCCTGACAAATATCCGTATTCAAAAGGCAAAGGACATCTTAAGCACCTCCGATACACCAATCCAAAACACAGCAAAATTAGTCGGCTTTAATAACCCAAATTACTTCAGCCGCATCTTTAGAAAACAAACAGGACTATCCCCAAGAGAATTTATCAGGCAGCAAACACTTTAATATAGGCTGTTATCTTCAATAGGTAAAAAGAATTAGTTGGAAACAATTAGCAGCCGGAATACACGTAGACTCCTGTGGGATTAGCGAGACAGCCTGAGACCCTGCAGGAGCGTAGCGACGAAGCGGCTCAGCGCGAGCCCCACGGAAAGCGAAGTGTATTCCGGCTGCGGGCGATAGCAACAAACTTTACGAAAAAAGCCTTAAGAAGATGCCTCCTATTGAGAAATAATTGGCAGGGACGTCTTTAGATATTTTGATTTTTAACTGCGTTGAAAACAATAAAACAGGTTATTATCTAATATTTTTATCCAATCCAAAATTATCATCATAAATTTAACCGTTTACATACAGCTTGTCAGATACAACCCGTAAATAATTATCCTTTTTCATAAGATAATTACCTATTATAATTTATTAATTTTGATAAAGTTTAAATTATAAGAAAATTTAATCATTTAGGGGGATGGTACATGTGACACAAATAAAAAGACAAGTCGAACAATATACAGGTACTACATTACACGCGAAAAATTGGATCTCAGAAGCAGCATTACGGATGTTAAATAATAACCTCAATCCAGAAGTAGCAGAAAATCCCGATCAATTAGTTGTTTATGGAGGTATAGGGAAAGCCGCTCGTAACTGGGAATGCTATGAAGCGATTGTAAAGGAATTAAAGCAATTGGAGGAGGACGAAACATTACTTGTTCAGTCAGGAAAGCCAGTTGCAGTGTTTAGAACACATAAAGACGCGCCAAAAGTGTTAATTGCCAATTCCAATCTTGTCCCTGCATGGGCCAATTGGGACCACTTTAATGAATTAGATAGAAAAGGATTAATGATGTACGGGCAGATGACTGCTGGAAGCTGGATTTACATCGGCAGCCAGGGGATTGTTCAAGGTACTTATGAAACTTTTGCAGAATGTGCCCGTCAGCATTTTGGATCCAGCCTGAAAGGAACAATCACACTAACTGCTGGTCTTGGCGGAATGGGTGGAGCTCAACCGTTAGCAGTAACCTTAAATGAAGGTGTTTGTATTGCGATAGAAGTGGATCAACATCGTATCGACCGCAGACTAGAGACGAAATACTTGGATATTTCCACAGATAGTTTAGATGAGGCTATCCAAATGGCAAAAGAGGCAAAGCAAAAAGGTCGTGCTCTTTCGATTGGCTTACTCGGAAATGCTGCTGAAATTTTACCTCAAATGTTGGAGAGAGGATTTATTCCTGAGGTACTAACAGATCAAACCTCTTCCCATGATCCTTTGAACGGCTATGTACCTGCTCAGATGTCGCTTGAAGAAGCAGCAGAATTAAGAAATACCAATCCAGAAGCGTATACCATATTAGCGAAAAAAAGTATTGCAACACATGTGCAGGCAATGTTAGATATGCAAGCTAAAGGGGCAGTAACATTCGACTATGGAAACAATATTCGCCAGGTTGCAAAAGATGAAGGGGTTGAGAATGCCTTTGATTTTCCTGGCTTTGTCCCAGCGTATATTCGTCCTCAATTCTGTGAAGGAAAAGGGCCGTTTCGGTGGGTAGCATTATCAGGTGATCCGGAAGATATTTACAAAACAGATGAGGTTATTTTAAGGGAATTTAGCGACAATGAATCTTTATGTAAGTGGATCAAAATGGCACAGGACAAAATCAGTTTCCAAGGCTTGCCATCCCGCATTTGCTGGCTTGGCTATGGGGAACGGGCAAGGTTTGGAAAAATCATTAATGATATGGTGGCAAGTGGAGAATTAAAAGCACCAATCGTTATCGGACGTGACCATTTAGATTCTGGCTCTGTTGCATCACCAAACCGTGAAACAGAAGGAATGAAGGATGGGAGTGATGCGGTAGCAGATTGGCCGATTCTAAATGCATTAATCAATAGTGTCGGTGGAGCTAGCTGGGTGAGTGTTCATCATGGTGGCGGTGTTGGGATGGGTTACTCACTTCATGCAGGCATGGTCATTGTTGCAGATGGGACAAAAGATGCGGAAAAGCGAATCGAACGAGTATTGACGACAGACCCAGGTATGGGGGTAGTTAGACATGTCGATGCAGGTTATGAATCTGCTGTGAAAACAGCGAAAGAAAAAGGAATCCATATTCCGATGCTAAAAAATGCGGAGGTGTAATGCTTGACGGATTTACTGTTTATTAAACATGCAGCACAACTAATTACTGTAGAAGGTCATACGGAAAAGCCAGCTAAAAAACAAGCAATGAGTGAGATTACTGTGATAGAAAATGGAGCAGTACTCGTGCAGGATGGTAAGGTTCTTGATGTTGGAGAAACAAGTGCAATCGAAGCAAAATATCCAGAATTGATTGCCGCTGCAAATCATATCGATGCAACGAATAAGACGGTAACCCCTGGTTTAATCGATCCGCATACACATTTAGTCCATGCCGGAACAAGAGAGAATGAATATGCGATGCGTCTACAAGGAAAAACCTATATGGATATTATGAACGCAGGGGGAGGGATTCATGCCACCACTCGGGCGACACAGGAAGCATCATTTGAGCAATTATATGCGGAGTCAAAAGCTAGATTAGATAAATTTTTAACCCATGGTGTGACAACAGTAGAGGCTAAAAGTGGCTATGGCTTGTCCCTAGAGCATGAAATAAAACAACTCGAGGTTGCAAAAAAACTACAGCAGAATCATCACATGGATATCGTTTCTACTTTTATGGGAGCACATGCCATCCCGCTGGCAGATAAAGACGATCCAGAACGATTTGTTGATCAAGTCATTGACGAGATGATTCCAGAAGTGGCACGTAGGGGCTTAGCAACTTTTAATGACGTCTTTTGTGAGCGTGGTGTGTTTACACCAGAACAATCACGTCGCATTTTAGAAGCTGGGAAGGAACATGGATTAATTCCGAAAATTCATGCCGATGAAATTGAACCATACGGAGGGGCAGAACTAGCAGCTGAAGTAGGTGCGATATCTGCAGATCACTTATTAAGAGCTTCTAGTCAAGGGATTGAACAGATGGCAGAGCGTGATGTCATAGCTGTTTTATTACCAGGTACCGCATTTTTCCTAATGGCAGAATTTGCAGAGGCAAGAAAAATGATAGATAGAGGAGTTGCTGTAGCCCTATCAACAGATGCCAATCCAGGTTCCTCGCCAACCCTATCACTCCCATTCATTATGAATTTAGGATGCTTGAAAATGGGCATGACACCAGAAGAAGTTATAACCGCAACAACTATCAATGCAGCACATGCCATTGGTCGTGCTGACACGATAGGGAGCTTGGAAAAAGGAAAGCAAGCAGACATAACCATTTTCGATGTACCCAATTACCTAACCCTATCCTATCAGTATGGAATGAACCATGTGGATACTGTGATAAAAAAAGGAATACCAGTCGTTATACAAAAACAGCTTCAATGAAGGTGGTAATGATTTGGTGGAGATTACTAGCATTTTCTCCACCAAAAGCAAGATGTATAAAAAATCATAAAATGGAGGAACTTACATGGAAAATACGGAAAAACAAATCCCTTTTGCAGAAGAAAAAATCCCAAATAATAGTCTAAAAGTTTTTAAGTTTATTGTTTACAGCTTAATCGGTATTTTTACTTTTTTTATTCCTATTACCATCAATGACAGCTCCACAATTCCACTCGATCATCTAGTCACCTATGTTCAACAATCTGTTCCAGCGGCCTTACCATATTATGCATTACTTGTTATCTTATTTGGCGCTATTTATCCATTTGTTAATAAATCATGGAAAAAAAATGCGGTCAATATCGTCTTATCCTTTTTCAAAATCATCGGTCTTGTTTTTGCGATATTTTATGTTTTTAAAGTTGGACCTGCATGGTTTTTTGAACCAGGAATGGGACCATTCCTATTTGATAAGCTAGTGATTCCTGTTGGGGTGCTTGTACCAATTGGCGCTGTGTTTTTAGCATTATTAGCTGGGTATGGATTATTAGAATTTATTGGAGTTTTATTGCAGCCAGTTATGCGCCCTATTTGGAAAACTCCGGGTCGTTCTGCGATTGATGCTGTTGCATCCTTTGTAGGAAGCTATTCGATTGGTCTGTTGATTACAAACAAAGTGTATAAAGAAGGAAAATACAATATCAAAGAAGCAACAATTATTGCAACAGGGTTTTCTACTGTCTCCACCACCTTTATGATCGTTGTGGCGAAAACACTAGGTTTAATGGACATTTGGAATATTTATTTCTGGGTTACGTTAGTTGTAACATTTGCCGTAACAGCTATCACGGTGCGCATATGGCCACTTAACAGAATGAGTGAGGAGTATTATCAAGGAAATGCGAATCCAGAAGAGGTCATTAAAGAGAAGCGATTTCAACATGCATGGAAACAAGCGATGGAGGCTGTTGATCATTCATTACCAATCTATAAAAATATCGTTAGTAATTTAAAAGATGGATTTATTATGACAATGGCTATTTTGCCATCGATATTATCTGTTGGGTTACTCGGCTTAGTGTTAGCAGAATATACACCGGTTTTTGATATTATCGGAATGATTTTCTATCCATTTACATGGATCCTGCAAATTCCAGATCCGATGCTAGCTGCAAAAGCATCAGCCGTTGAGATTGCAGAAATGTTCTTGCCAGCAGGGCTTGTAGCAGAGGCGGAATTAATTACTAGATTCGTCATTGGTACGTTATCCGTTTCAGCCGTTATCTTTTTCTCTTCTCTCGTTCCATGTATTCTATCAACAGATATTCCAATTAGTATTCCTAAATTGCTTGTCATCTGGATTGAGCGAACAATCTTAACACTGATTATTGTAACGCCACTAGCATTTTTGCTTTTATAGTTTGTTTTTTTAAGAAATGACAATCTAAAACTCTCCTGACTTTTGGTTAGGGGAGTTTGGTTGTTAATCATAGATTGAAAGAATTACGAGAGGGAGCGAGGGGGAAAATGCTTAATGTAAATAAACAACGAATAGAACAGAAGCTGTTTGCTTTAGGGGAGATTGGTCGTAATGCAAATGGAGGGATGGATCGGATGACATTTACTCCCGCTGAAATGGAAGCGAGAAATTGGTTGAAGCAGGAGCTTCATTCCTTGAATCTAGCTGTTCATGTAGATGAAGCGGCAAATATTTGGGGGAGAAGAGAAGGGACTAATCCAGAATTACCTGTCCTTACATTTGGTTCTCATATTGATTCAGTTCCAAATGGCGGCATCTATGATGGAGCGCTTGGAGTGATTCTCGCATTGGAAGTGATGCGTGTGTTAGAAGAAAATAACGTAAAAACAATGCATCCATTAGAGCTAGTTTCATTCAGCGCAGAGGAGCCTAACCCATTTGGTTTCTCCACTTTTGGCAGTAGAGCGATAACTGGAAAATTAACAGCTGAAGATATTGTCGGTGTCACGGATCCAGACGGGCGATTATTAACAGACGCATTATGGGAAGCAGGGGGAAATCCCAATGATTTTGCAAGTGCTGTAAGAAACCCTCATGAATTTGCCGCTTATTTGGAGGTTCATATTGAACAAGGGAAACGGTTGCTGCAACGTGATATCCCAGTTGGGGTTGTGACAGGCATTACTGGTATTTATCGGGAAGAAGTAACGGTTAGAGGGGATGCGAATCATGCAGGGACAACACTAATGAAGGATAGAGTGGATGCATTTTTAGCAGCAGCAAGCATGGCGCTTGCCCTAGAAGAAATTTTACGAAACTACCCTGATGAAGAGGTTGTTGGGACAATTGGTCAGGTTTTCGTAAAGCCAAATGCAACGAATATTGTACCAGGTGAAGTGACATTCTCTTTAGAACTTAGAGGGCAAACAAAGGAGAAAATTCAAGATGTGTTAGCAAAATGGGAAGAGAAGGTGCAAATCATGCATAGGCATAGAAAGGTGGAATTAAAACGAATAGTAAAGCTTGATCAAGCACCGGTACCGATGAGTGAAAAGATAGTAGCATGCTGTGAGGAGCAGGCGGCTAATCTTAGCTATCCGTCTTACCGATTAGGAAGCATGGCAGGTCATGATGCTGCCCATATGGCATCGGTTACCCAAGCAGGTATGTTATTTGTTCCGAGTTTAGCTGGGAAAAGTCATTGTCCAGAAGAGGAGAGCAGGATGGAGGACATTGAAAAAGTCGGCAACGTTTTACTACATTCTATTTTAGCATTGGATAACAGTCACTAAGGAGGAGAATTGGTGGGGAACTTATTTATAGCGGAGAGTATTTATACGAACGGAACTTTTAAAGAGCAATATAGTTTGTATGTGGAAGATGGAGTGATTAAGGAAATTGGTCCGACTGAGCAGTTAAAGGGAAAGTATCAAGGAGCTACTGTTCATTCATTAGAAGGAAAAACGATTATTCCAGGCACTGTCAATTCGCATAATCATTCCTTTCAAAGTTTACTAAGAGGAATTGCGGTCGATCGACCATTTTTGGAATGGCGAGATGAGGCATTATATAAATATACGCCTTACTTAGATGAAGAGGCGATTTACACTGGTGCTTTGTTTGCGTTTGGAGAAATGCTCCGCTATGGGGTGACAACGGTCAGTGACTTTTTCTATGTGCATAACAATGGGATAGCCTATGATGAAGCAGTTATCCAGGCTGCGAAGGATGTTGGGATCAGACTTGTGTTAGCACGAACAATGTATGATTGGGACGGTGCTCCAAAAGCGTATATCGAGACAATTGATGATGCTGTTTCCAGAACCTATGCGCTTGCGAAGAAATATCAAGGCAATTCGATGATCCATATCCAACCAGCGCCGCATAGTCCACATGCTGCATCTCCGGAAATGATTAAAGCCGGGCATCGTCTTGCTTGTGAGATTGACACACCGTTCCATATTCATGTAGCAGAAGAACCCTTTGAGGTGGAAGAGACGCTAGCGAAATATGGGCTTAGACCAGTCCATTACTTAGATTCATTAGGAGTAGTGGATGAGCGAATGATCGCGATTCATTTGGTTTGGCTAGAACAAGCTGAAATAGACCTCCTTGGTTCTAGAAACACATCTCTTGCTTATTGTCCATCTAGCAATATGTTTTTAGCTGATGGAATTACAAAGATTCCTGATTTGGTGAAGGCAGGTGTGAACATTACATTGGGATCAGATGGTGCATGTAGCAATAATCGCATTTCTGTTTTTGAGGAAATGAGAATGTGCTCGATTTTGCAAAAGGTTGATAGATTGGATGGAACGATTGTAAATGCCCAGCAAGTATTTGATATGGGCACAAAAAATGCTGGAGAAATCCTGCGTTTACCAATCGGAAAATTAGAACAGGGAATGCAAGCTGATTTTGTGGCGATTGATACGAATGATTTGTCATTATTACCAAAAACTAATTTAATTGCAAATATTGTCTATTCGATGCAGCCAAATGCTATCAAGGATGTGTATGTGAAAGGGAAGCAGATTGTCGGTGATGGTAAGCTTTTGACCATTTCAGAGGGGGCTATTGGGAAGCGGGTGAATGATTTTTTTGAAAAGACTAGAGATGAAATGAATTCAGGATCTAAAAGATGAAATAAATAGTGCTGAGCAGTAGGGAATCCTACTGTTTTTTTAATAGAAAGCTGTAATTTGTATTCTTTTGCACATTTGGAAAATAGAATATGGTATTATTATAGAACTAATAGTAATCGCTTACAATTATATCAACCACTAGTAAAAAATCTGTCATAAACCTAACCAATAGAAGAGGTGTTTATATGGAATTTACGATTAACAGAGACATGTTAAAAAGTGTAACAGCAGTTGATCATACTGGCTCCTTAATTTACCAAGAAAAAGAGGCATTTAGTGGAATACATAAAATTGCTAGAAAGGTTATGGGGGATGTGGAGTTAGTGTTTGGCTATGCACCACAAGCGACTTCGGACAGAAAGAAGCTTGGAAAGCATGCTGTTTTATATGGAACCTTGAACCATAGCCCAATGCTTCATGAATTGGAAGAGAAACAGCTGATTGATCTGTCAGAAGTGAAAGGAAAGAGGGAAGTTTATTTATTTCAAGTCATTGAAAATCCCTTTGAAGATGTAGAAAAAGCACTAGTAATCGCTGGGAGTGATAAGCGTGGAACAATCTACGGGCTATTTCATTTATCAGAGCTCCTTGGCGTTTCTCCGTTGGTGGATTGGTGTGATGTTAAACCAAAGCATAAAGAGTCATTCTCATTGAGTGGAGATTTAAAATATCTTTCGAAAGAGCCGTATGTGCGTTACCGTGGTTTTTTTATCAATGATGAATGGCCTGCTTTTGGAAACTGGACGACGAAGAATTTTGGCGGCTTTAATGCGGAAATGTATGACCATGTTTTTGAATTATTGCTGAGATTGAAAGGAAATTATCTATGGCCAGCTATGTGGTCTGCTCGTTTTAGCGAGGATGGACCAGGATTGTTAAATGCAGTATTAGCAGATGAATATGGGGTAGTCATGGGGGCGTCCCATCATGAGCCTTGTTTGCGAAATGGAGAGGAATATAAATATTTGCGTGGGAAGGACTCTATTTATGGAGACGCCTGGAATTTTATTGCAAATAGAGAAGGCATTACGAAGTTTTGGAAAGATGGTCTGAAGCGGAACGGAAACTTTGAAAATGTCATTACGGTTGGGATGCGTGGGGAAGCGGATACAACTATTATGGGGAAAGATGCTACCCTTGCAGATAATATCGAATTACTGCGAAATGTCATCCAAACGCAAAATCAATTAATCCGAGAAAATATCAATCCAAATCTTTCCGAAGTTCCAAGAATGCTAGCTTTATATAAAGAAGTAGAACCCTTCTTTTATGGGGATGAACATACGGCTGGCTTAATCGGATCGGAGGAGCTTGAAGATATCATTCTTATGCTCTGTGATGATAACCATGGAAATCTGCGTACATTGCCAACAGAAGAAATGCGCAGCCATTCAGGTGGCTATGGGATGTACTATCATTTTGATTATCATGGTGGACCCATTTCCTATGAATGGATAAATAGTTCGTATCTTCCGAAGATATGGGAACAGATGACAATGGCTTACGATTTTGGTGTTCGGGATTTATGGATTGTAAATGTAGGAGATATTGCTACACAGGAATTCCCGTTATCTTATTTCTTAGATTTGGCTTATGACTTTGAAAAATGGGGAACCTCTGCCAAAAATAAGACAGATGATTATACGAGAAAATGGATTGATACCCAGTTTGACGGTGTATTTAATGAAGTGAAAAAGGAGAAGGTTTTTGAACTCCTAACAGGCTACACGAAAATGGCACATAATCGCAGACCAGAGCATATGAATGCAGAAGTCTATCATCCTGTTCATTATAGGGAAACAGATCAGACATTACAGCAAATCGATTATCTTTTAAAGGCTGCAGAGGAACTATATAAACAAGTGGATTCAGAGAAATTACCAAAGTTTTTCTCTTTAGTCTATTATCCTGCTGTAGGAAACTTGAACTTGCAGAAGATGTGGCTTCTTACCGGGAAAAATCATGATGATGCCAAGCTTGGTAAAATGGAAGCAAACAAATTAGCGGAACAAATTAGAGCGTGTTTGACCAGAGATAGAGAACTGGTTGAGCAATATCATACCATTGATAATGGGAAGTGGTATGGAATGGGGATGTCTGAGCATATCGGTTTTACGAACTGGAATGAAGAAGGATGTCAAAACCCAATTCTTATGCAAGTGTTCCCCGCTAATAAACCGAGATTAATTGTTTCCATAGATGGGACGAATCAGCATTCGGAAGGCCCAGCATGGCATAATAATACACTGTATTTAGATGCATTTCTACAGCCGCATATAGAGGAAGCGACATTCACTATTTCTAGCTTAAGTGAAAAAAATGCAGAGTTTATGATTACTTGTGAAAACCAATGGCTAACATGTTCGAAAACGAGTGGTAGTTTGGATGGTAGAGATAAAACATCGGAAGTCATTCAGGTGAGCATTAATCGTAAGGAAATGGGAGACGATTCAGAGGGGCGTATTGTCGTAGAAATGCCTTGTGGTACGTGTACCATTCTAGTATACGCAGCCCAAAATGATTACAAAGAATTCCCTGAGCGGACTTTTATAGATACGAATGGCTATATTTCGATAGAAGCCGAGCATTATTTTCTAAACAAGGAAGCAGTGAATCAACAGGGGGACATGTATCGATTTGAAGTGCTTGAAGGCTATGGCAAAACATTATCTGCCATGAAGGCTTTTCCAACAACCAAGCATTTTTCAGTAGGGGAGGATGCACCCTATCTGGAATATCATTTTGTCGTACTGGAAGCTGGAACGCATGAAGTAGAATTATATCTACAGCCTTCTAATCCAGTTACAAAGGATAATACGTTATTCTGTGGTATCCAAGCAAATGAGGATGACATCAACATTGTTAATATTATCCCAGAAGAATATATCGTTGGGGAAAGTGATAATTGGGGAGTGGATGTGCTGAATAATATCCATCGATACTGTCATCGAATCGAGTGTAAAGCAGGATTGAATACACTAAGAATTTATGCAGTAAGCCCAGGATATGTATTAGAAAAGCTAGTAATCTATCCAGAAGGTAAGAAGCCGGCAGCTAGCTATTTAGGGCCGACGGAAACTTATTATGTTGGAAAGTGAATAAGTTATTTTAAGAATATTTACTATTATGAAAGTTTTGAAGAGTCATCTAACAAATGAATTTCAGTAGCGGAGGGTGTTCTATTTTTTTAAACATCCTCTTTATTTATTTGTTACTTCTTATGAATTCTCTTTAGTACCTTGGTATGTTTAAACAAAATAGCAACAATATAGGACTTGGGGTAAGGGAATGATGTTAAATTTATAAAACTTTAGAAGCAATTTGTTTAGTAAATAAAGAAATAAGAGGGTTATACTATCCTTTGGTCGAATAGCTTAATAGGTTTAAAATTCGGACAACAAGAGACTTTCAGAGTAGCAATTTTTATTTAATTATAAACTAGAAAATGAAGGAAAGGAGAAACTGTATTTTAGGATCACATACAGTTGGAAGTAAAGTGCAGGAAAACAGCACTACTTCTATATTAATCACAAATGGAAAAAATACTGATTATTGAAGATAATGAAGATGTAAGTAGATTGCTAGCAGAGTTTTTAAAAGATGAAGGATATGAAGTGAGCATTGAACTTAATGGAATGGAAGGTCTAATGGAAGCTAAAAAGAATCAATACAACTTGATTTTGTTAGATATCATGCTTCCATATAAAAGTGGCGAGGAAATTTTAAAAGAAATTCGAGCATTTCACGACATTCCGATAATCATTATTTCGGCTAAAGATATGGTTTCAACGAAGATTGACTTATTAAGATTAGGTGCCGATGATTACATAACAAAGCCATTTAACTTAGGAGAAGTTTCCGCTAGAATAATGACTAACCTACGTCATTATAATAGTCAGAAGAAAGCAAATAATGTATTGAAGTATAGAGATTTAAACTTAGATATTACGAATAAAGAACTTACTTTATCTGGAGTAAAATTAGACCTAACTGCAAAGGAATATCTCATCATGGAATTATTAATGCGGAATCCTGGAAAAGTTTATTCGAAAAGTAATATTTATGAATCTTTATGGAATAAAGAATATTTAGGAGATGATAATTCAGTAAAAACACATATCAGTAATTTGCGAAATAAATTAAAAACGGTTAACCCTGATATCGACTATGTAGAAACAGTATGGGGATTAGGATATCGCATGTATAAGGCTTAAGAAAAAATTTTCTTAACCCTTTTTTTATTCTTAACCTTTTCTTAACTTTTAGATATTATATTTGGAATTGAGGTGATGATGGATGATAGATTATATGTTAAAAACAAGCGATATTACCAAAACATTTCGTAAGGCAGATGCGTTACGAAATGTTTCCATTACAATAGAATCTGGAAAAATATATGGATTAATTGGAAGTAATGGGGCTGGTAAAAGTACTTTAATGAGGATTATTGCAGGTCTAAGTTTTCCGACATCAGGGAAAATGGAGCTTTTTGGGAAAGAAAGTCCTAAAGATATTCAAGCTGAACGTAAGAGAATTGGGTGCATGATAGAATCACCGAGTGTTAACCTCAGTCTATCAGCAAAGGAAAACATCAGATATCATAGAGTTTTACGAGGTATTTCGAATGAAGAAATTGAGGATGAACTAATACAGTTAGTGGGATTGGGTGATACAGGAAAAAAACAGGTTAAAGATTTTTCACTTGGTATGAAGCAGAGATTGGGAATTGCAGTTTCTTTGATTAATAATCCTGAATTACTTATTCTTGATGAACCAATTAATGGGCTAGATCCAATTGGTGTGAAAGAAATAAGAGTTTTACTTAAGAAGCTATGTGAAGAGAGACATATAACCGTTATTATTTCAAGTCATAATCTCCCTGAGTTATATCAGGTAGCAACAGATTATATTATTATCCATGATGGAGAAATCAAACAAACCTTAACGCTAGAAGAGCTGGAGAATAAATGTCAGAGACATCTTCTTATTGAATGTGAAAACCCGGAGGATCTTCTAGTTATATTAGAAACAGAATTAGGCACTACCAATTATAAAATAATGCCTGATAAGACTATAAAACTTTATAGCTATGTTGATGATAAGAAAAAAGTTGCCAAGACTATTTTTGAAAACGGAATTATTGCAACAAATTTTTCTGTAGAGGGAGATACGTTAGAAAACTATTTTATTTCTGTTATTGGAGGTGAAAAAAATGATTAATATCATTCAGGCTGATCTATATAAATTAAAAAAGTCTAAATCTATTCAAATATTGTTTTTAATTATGTGGGCTGCCGCCGCAATTGTGACATTAGTATCCTATTTAGTGGCTCAAGGAAAAGTAGGTGCTGAAATAAGTGGACCCATATCAGGATTAAGTGATGTTATGACAATAGCAATTGTTGGACCATTTTTAGCAGGTATCTATATATGTAGCGATTTTAGTAACAAATCAATAAATGATACGATTTCCTCTTGTGGCAATAGTAGAGGCGTTGTAATTATTAGTAAAGCGATTGTTTTATATTTATTAGTATTCCTTATGATTTTACCGTACACGGTCGTTACAATCATTGCGTTTTCCACTGGAGCGGAGTTTTCCGAACCGTTTTCTGCATCGATATTCCTTCATATTTTAGCAAATCAGACAGAACTAAATTTAACAGGAGCAGTAGTAGGAAAAATGCTTGTTATTATGCTTGTTATGATGTTAGCATATGCTTCCCAAATGAGTATAGGTATACTTCTTGCGTTTATCGTAAGAAAGACTTCGTTAGTTATCTTCTTAGGCTTCGGTATTATCATGGTTTTACAAATACTAGGAGGTTTGGGGACTGAAATTTCGGCTATAGAAAATATCCTTTCTTTTACACCGTTTTCTGTAAATAATCAGGATCTTTTCATGGATTCAGAAATAGCTGATATTTTAAAAGCTATTGGTGTCAGCCTATTATTTATTGTATGGATGCTTAGCATTACAAATGGAGTTTTTAGAAAGTCAGAAATTAAATAATTGGAAGGCTGGTCAGAAGTGAATATTGTAGTTGTTATTTTAATAGTAATAATTCTTGTATTAGTCATCTATATCGGACTTATGCAACTACAACTCCGTAAAATAAATTTGCAGCTTGAAAAACGTTTAAGAGAACATACCCGTCAGCCTGTAAGTGTTGAATTAATAAATAAAGACATTAATAAACTGACAACTATTGTTAACAAATATCTAAAGGTCGAAGAGAATATTCGTCTTAAAAGTATACGTGAAGATAAGAAGTTTAAGGAATTAATCGTTAATATTTCTCATGACTTGCGAACGCCACTTACTGCAATTAAGGGCTATCAACAATTAATGAAACGAGAAGAGTTGTCTCAAGAGCAAATAAGAAGGCTTAAAATTGCTGAAAAACATACAGAAGACTTAGAAAATTTGATTCAACATTTCTTTGAGTACTCTTATCTTTCAAATGCTGAGCCAATGATTAATTTAGAACGAACAAACCTTAATAGCCTTGTAGGAGAATGTCTTGTGACTTTTATTCCCTACCTGGAAGAAAATAAATTATCCATTCAATTAAATCAGACACCATCTATTTTCGTTTTAGCTGATAAACATTTGGTTCAAAGAATAATAAAAAATCTTATTCATAATTGTATTCAACATTCACAAGGGCAAATCCAAGTAAGTTTACTTATGGAGGAAAATGCCATTATTTCCTTCAAAAACCAGGTAGAAAACTTGACAGCAAATGAGGGGGAACGGCTTTTTGAACGTTTCTATACTGGGGATCAAGCAAGAAGTAAATCTGGCGGTCTAGGGCTATCTATAGTAAAGCTTCTTGCCGAACAGATGGGTGGAAGCACTCAAGCAATCATACAGAATAATACATTAGAAATTAGGGTGAGTTTACCGCTGTATACGAATTAGTGATGCAGGTTAATGTAAAGTAAATTTCAAGTGGGTGTATAAGGTTGGAGTGGAAAACACTAAAAGTCCGGTTTGAAGATCCTATTTGTTTTATACAATTTAATCGTCCAGAGGCAAAAAATACAATTAATGAGGTACTGATAAGAGAATGTACACAGGTTATGAAGATATGTAAAGAAAGAAGTAGTATCGTTATTTTTGAAGGTTCCCCAGAAGTATTCTGTTTTGGTGCAGATTTACAAGAAGTAGACATGAAGCAAAGTAGTGAACAAGCCTATAGACCAGATATACTTTATGACTTGTGGTTGAAAATGACGAATGGTCCGTTTGTTACCATTTCACATGTACGTGGAACTACCAATGCTGGGGGAGTGGGATTTGTTGCTGCAAGCGATATTGTTATAGCTGACGAAACTGCTGTATTTAGCTTGTCCGAGTTATTGTTTGGTTTATACCCAGCAATGGTTCTACCTTTTCTGACACGTAAAATAGGTTATCAAAGAGCACATTATTTAACTCTTAAAACAAATGGCATAGATGTAAAGCAAGCTCATAACTGGGGATTAGTTGATGCATATCAGGCAAAAAGTAATGTGCTCTTAAAACAACATCTTACTCGCCTAACTAAGCTGCCTAAATCGGCAATTCAACATTATAAAAACTATATGGGTGACCTAAATGACATGCTTATCAAGAGTAAGAATGGTGCTGTTACTGCTAATCAGCAGATATTTACAGATAAAGATAACTTAAGTCGGATTTATCAATTTGTAGAAAATGGAGTGTATCCATGGGAGGGTTGAATAATGAATTCGGTAGTAGAGCTAAAGGAAATCAAACCAGGAATTGCATTAATAAAAATGCAAGACAGAGAAAACAAAAATACATTTACAAATGAATTGTTACTAGGAATTAGGGAAGCATTTGCGGAAGTTGATAAAAATTCTAAATATAAAGTAATGGTTATTACTGGTTATGATAACTACTTTGCGACAGGGGGCACGAAGGATGCTTTATTAGCTATTCAGGAAGGAAAGGCTAATTTTGATAAAATTTCACCTGGAACTACTAATATCTATAGCCTTCCTTTAGATTGTAGAATTCCTGTAATAGCTGCTGTACAGGGGCATGCAATAGGTGGCGGTTTAGCGTTTGCGATGTTTTCGGATTTCGTAATTTTTTCAAAAGAAAGTGTTTATACTGCTAACTTTATGAATTTCGGATTTACACCAGGTTTTGGTTCAACTTATATATTCCCTGCTAAATTTGGAATAGCTCTGGCTGAAGACATTTTGATGAGTGCTAGAACCTTTCGTGGGGAGGAGCTAAAAAAAAGAGGTATCCCTTTTGAAGTATATCCACGTAAAGAGGTATTAAATCAAGCACTAGAGCTTGCTGAAATCATTGCAGAAAAACCTAGAATATCGTTAGTTTCATTAAAGGATCAACTTGTCAACGAGCATCGAAAAAAAATTTCTGAAGTTGTTAAACAAGAGATTAAAATGCATGATATAACCTTTCATCGTCCAGAAGTTAAAGAAAAAATTGAGAAATTATACATAAATCCTAGACAAGTATAATGAAAAAAATCGGATTTTTTCACTGTTTAGCTTAAAATGGGTTTCTTTTAACCTATTTTCGAAGATATTTAAGTAATCAATTATAATGCCTAATTAACATATAGAAGTACGTCTATTACAACAAACAAAGAATGCATCTCCTATATTATAAAATATGCTTCTATATACTCTTTTAGTACAAATAATTTGAGTGAAAAGGATGTAGATGAATATGCTAAAAAACGAAATATTTAAAGTTATTAAAGAAAGTATTTATGAGATTGTTCCTGAACTTGAGGGTGTAAATATTATGATTCAGGATAGCTTACAAGAATTAGGAGCAAACTCGATTGACCGTGCTGAGATTATTATTAACACATTAGAGATAGTCAATGCTTCTATTCCGATGATTAAATTTGGTGAAGCTAAGAATATCAATGAAATTGTAGACATTATAGCTACTGTAATCAATGAATCACATGTTGAAATATAAATCTGATATTAGCCTCGGTTAGGAGTGTCATGGATGGATAATCAAGGAGTAGCAATAACAGGACATGGCATTGTTTGCTCAGTTGGTCATAATTGTAAGGAGTTTACAGAAGCTTTAAGAACTGGAAAGTCAGGGATCAGTTGTCTTAAAAATAGGACTCCCGGGATTGGAGTTAATATAGGAGCGGAAATAAGAGGGTTTTCATTTAAGAATGCTTTCGAAGAACAAAACTATTCGAAAGAGATTGTTAATAAAATTAAAGCGATTTTAAGGCGGGCACCGCTTCTAATGGAGACTGTAGTTGCCTCAGCGTTACAGGCAATGGAATATGCAGGATTAATTCATAATAATGATTCAACAGAAAGGATATCGATTGTGGTAGCTGGAAATAATCTTTCCCAAAATCTTAATTTCTTAACAGCAGAACGATATCGTAATTCCTTAGAATTTGTCAGTCCTAACTATGCCTTACAGTTTTTTGATACCAATATTGTGGGGACGCTTAGCGAATTGTTTAATATTCATGGTGAAGGGATTACAGTAGGTGGTGCTTCTGCAAGTGGAAATTCAGCTCTGCTCCAAGCGTATAGGTTAATAAAAAATGGATATGCAGATATTTGTTTAGTGGCTGGGCCAATGGCCGATCTATCACCATTAGAATTGCAGGGCTTTTATAATCTCGGAGCATTAGGAGGTAATCAGGTGGATCAAGATCCTACATCAGCTTGCCGACCTTTTGATAAAGGTCATGATGGGTTTGTTTATGGACAGGGAAGTGGATGTCTGATATTGGAATCTATCGAATCTGCTAAGAACAGGGGGGCGGATGTTCTAGCTGAATTAGTTGGTGGAGCAATGGTGTTAGATGGTAATCGTCTTTCAGATCCTAGGGAGAGCGGGGAGATTGATACTATGAAAAAAGCACTTAGGGATTGTAATTTATCGATTGAAGATATTGATTATATTAATGCACATGCCACTTCTACTCCTTTAGGCGATGAAATAGAAGTACGCTCCATAAAATCTATTTTTAAAAATGAAATAAATAGGATTTGGATTAATTCTACTAAAAGTATAACAGGGCATTGCCTTTTTTCTGCAGGTATTATCGAAATTATTGCATGCATACAACAGATGAATAAAGGATTCATTCATCCAAATCTTAATTTGGAGGATCCAATAGATTCTGATATGCGTTTTACAGGTAGACAATCAGTAAAGGCTGATATTGGTACTGTGATGAGTAATTCATTTGGTTTTGGTGGAATAAATACATCTATAATTTTAAGAAAGTCGTCATTTAACATTTGAATTATTAGAATTATCAATAAGTGTAAAATGTATAAATAGAAAGGGATGACTTAGAAAATGAAACGTGTTCATTTATTTGAATTTATGGATTTTGAATGGTTCCCGAAGTTTTTAAGAGATTTAATTACGGATGTACTTTATTCAATGGCATCGAAAGAGACTTTTTTTCTGCAGATTATTCCAATTGTAAAAAAGGTACAGACACAGACAAACTCAAATCAGATTGTTGATTTATGCTCAGGTGCTGGTGGCCCATGGCTTAGTATTATAGATGGGGTTCAAAATGAAGATAAATCTATTAAACTTACATTAACAGATAAGTTCCCAAATAAAGAATCAATTGAACGAATCTCAGAGGATTTTAAAGGAGATGTGGAATATTTTCCTGCTTCTGTTGATGCTGCAGAAGTGCCAAGTAGTTTAAATGGTGTAAGAACGATATTCGGTGGATTTCACCATATGAAACCATCAGTAGCTTCTACCATTCTTAAGGATGCTGCAGAGAAGCGTGAGGGCATTGTTGTTGGAGAGGTCATGTTAATGCCTCCAGCATTCGCATGGATTACACTTCCTATTCAGATACTTCTTTCTCCATTGTTTTTGATCTTTTATTGGTTTCAGTTTGCAAAGGTAATGAAAGGAAAACCTTCGACAGTTATTGGAAGATTAATCTTTACCTACCTGATTCCGATTGCACCATTAGTAATGATGTTTGACACATTTATTTCAATAGTAAGGGTCTATACGAAAGAAGAATTAGAGAAATTAACAGAATCCATTAACATAGAGGGCTATACCTGGGAAATAGACATGGTGAAAACCGAGAAAAAAGGACCACCAGTTGTGTATGTTGCTGGTTATCCTAACTGAAATGAAATTCGTTAAAATAGAAAGGAGATAATACGATGAGTGATACAACAAATAGCAAGCTATTAAAACAGTCGCTTTTTACTATTCAGAAATTACGTAAACAGCTTGATGATGCTAACAATAATAAAATTGAAGAGCCTATAGCAGTTGTGGGTATGGCATGTAGATTGCCTGGCGGTTGTAACTCACCAGAGAAATATTGGGAATTATTGAAGACTGGTAAGGATACCATAGTTGATATTCCAGGTGATCGGTGGGATGCAGAAGAACATTACGACCCATCACCAGATACTATCGGTAAAATGTATGTTAAGCAGGGGAACTTTTTACAACATGATGTATCCGAGTTTGATGCGAGATTTTTTAAAATATCTTCTGCTGAAGCAAATTCTATGGACCCGCAGCAACGTCAGTTGTTAGAGGTATGTTGGGAATCGTTAGAGAATGCAGGTCAAAATCCAAATCAGCTTAAGGGCAGCAAGACTGGAGTATTTATAGGAATTTCAGGAACGAATGAATATTCTATGCTTCCTCAGGATCAATCAAAAGTAAATCAGTATATTGGAACAGGTACTACAGCAAGTATAGCTTCAGGAAGAATATCCTATGTTTTCGGTTTTAATGGTCCATCGATGTCGATTGACACTGCCTGTTCGTCTTCATTAGTTAGTACACATTTGGCTGTTGAATCACTGCGTCGAGGGGAATGTAATATGGCACTATCAGGTGGTGTAAATCTTATGCTATCCCCTATTGTTATGTCTAATCTTACTATGATGAATGCTATTTCAAAAGATGGGAAATGTAAACCCTTTGATGCAAATGGAACCGGCTATGGACGTGGTGAAGGATGTGGAGTACTTGTATTAAAAAGGCTAAAGGACGCTAAGCGAGATGGTGATACTATTTATGCATTAATTCGGGGCGGTTCAGTAAATAATGATGGAGCTAGTAGCGGTCTTACTGTTCCTAATGGAAAAGCGCAGAAGATGGTAATCGAGTCGGCATTAGAGGCATGCTCTATAAAGCCAGAAGAAATAAGTTACTTAGAAGCCCATGGTACAGGGACCCCTTTAGGGGATCCGATTGAGGTTGGCGCAATCACGGAAGTGTTTCAAAATGAAAATAGATTGGAGCCATTATTGATTGGAGCAGTAAAAGGGAATATAGGACATCTTGAAAGTGCGGCAGGTGTAGCTGCAGTTATGAAAGTAGTCCTAAGCCTTTATCATAAAGAAATACCACCTATAGCTAACTCAGATGTTCCAAATCCGAGAATCAATTTTGAGAAAATACCAGCAAGGCTTCCTCGTGAACATACGCCATGGATTGTTCCAGAAGGAAAAGAAAGAATAGCGGGTATTAGTTCTTTTGGATTTAGTGGTACCAATGCACATATGATACTGTCTGAAGCACCAAAGAATGAGTCTCCAAATCGTGATCTTTTTCCATCAAACTTATTGCTTTTAAGTGCGAAAGATGAAAATGCATTAAGGGAATTAATTTCACGGTATGATGAGTATTTCGAGAATCACCCGGAAGTTAATGTAGAGGACATTTGTTATGTCACCAATGCTTGTCGTCCAAATTATACGCATCGTGCTGTTTTCCTAGGAAAAAATGCAGCTGATTTTAGAGGGAGTTTTAAGGGATATTTAGAAAGAGTTAAGTTGGACAAGCCTATTTATGATAAAGGAAAAACAATCAATCAAACTATTGAAAATAATCTCTCAAACAGAACTCTATTTAAAGAATTACATAATGGTCGAATCTATGCAGCAAAAATAAATGAACAATTTCCTCCAAAAGTTGCTTTAATATTTGGTGGAAATGCAAATGAAATCCTTGGAAACGCAGTAAATATATATCATATGTTTTCCGTATTTGAAGAAGAGTTTAATGAATGTATCCAATATTTTGAACCTTACTATGGTCCTAGTCTAATAGATGCTTTCCTGAATAAGAGTATTTCTGGTAACATGCAGGATGTAAAATCCATGTATTTGTTTGTTGTTGAGTATGCCATGATGAGATTACTGGAGTCATTTGGTATTAAACCTGAAATTACTTTTGGTGAAAGAACGGGAAATTATATTGCTGCTGTAACAGCAGGAATATTAAGCGTTCAATCTGCAGTTAAACTTTTTGTAGAGGCTCAAACTATTACTAGTAAGTTGGATATAAAATATACAACTGTTTTTACAGATAGGAAAAAGGTAGAAGCCATTTTAAAAGAGTTTATTGGTAAAGTATATATATCAGCTTCTTATTCTGAAAATGAGATTATTATTTCAGGTCAAGCTTCTGATATGGAAAGAGCAGAAAAACAATTTACTAAGTTAGGTATTAAAACAGAAGAATATAATGGAATTGGCTGGCCTTCTGGAATCTTTGAAAAATATGTAGACGAATATGTAGAAAAAATAAGTGACGAGATTTTCTTAAAACCTAAATGTCGGTATGTATTGGGATATACAGGTGAAGCGATTCGTAACTCCCAAAAGCTAACGATTGATGATTGGAAAAAGAATCTCATTTCATCTATTAACTATGATAAATCGTTAGATTCACTCTATCAACAGGGGTATCGTCATATTGTTGTAATAGGAGCTTCGACTACTTCCGAAGATAACAATTGTTCATTATTTGAGAAAGAGGATGTAGTATATATTCCATTAATTAGTGATGGATATAATAGTTTTACAAAGGTATTGCAGGGAATTGCAAAACTATTGTGTCTAGGTTCTACAATTAACTGGAATCGTTTTTATCAAGGATATTCTTATAATAAGCTTTCCTTGCCCAATTATCCCTTTGCTAAGACAAAATTCTGGATTACTCCACCTTCTTTGGAAGCCTTAAATGAAGATGCAAGCACTTATGATAAGATAAATCCATTAAAAGGAAAAGAAATAGACTTACCATATCGACAAAAACAATATAAATTCATTTTTAATTATCAGAATTTTCCTGAATTGGTTGATAATTCAGGTGTTGTTCATGTGGGGTATTATACAGAGATGCTTGCAGATATAGTGAAAAATCTTCACGCCGATGCAAAGTATGTGGTAAAGGATATGGAGTTTTTAAGTCCGTTGATGATTTTTGAAAAAGAGGTAAAAGAAGTCTTATTAGTTATAGAAGAAAAGAATAAGGTTATTCATTACCAGTTCTATAGTAAGAGCAAGGGACAAAAGTCTTGGAATCTTCATGTTCAAGGAACCATGACTACTATGGACAAGGAAGAACAGATGCTTGGAGATGTATTCTCTGTAAATTCTTTTATCCTTAATTGTAAGGAGAATAACACCGGAGAGAATTTTTATAATATTCTGGAACAACGTGGCTTCCAATTTGGTCCATCTGTTCAATGGGTTGACGAGATATGGTATCAAGGTAGCAAAGCCCTTATAAAAATTAAACATAATGCAGTTACTGAAAATGAATATGCGTTGAAGGTTCATCCAGGAGTTATTGATAGTTGTGCACAAGTATTTAACTTCGTGCCCATCGAATCAATTTCAGGTAGGAAAAAATTTATGATTTCTAGATTAGGGGAATCGGTTTTTGAATCCATAGAGGAAATGAAACAGTTATTTGCCTATATTAATGTTTCTCAGTATAACGATGATAAAGGTGAAATAAGAGGAGAAATTAAGTTAATAGATGAAACTGGGAAAATACTAATATTCCTTGATCAAGTAATGATGAAGGAATTTAGTGAGGAGTATCTTGGTGTTATGAAGGAGCTTATGGAATCAACGCCTGCATCAAGGACGAAAGAAGAAATTTCATTCTTAAGAAAATATGAAGAGGCAGATACGGAGCACAGATTGGTATTATTAACTGATTATGTTCGTGGTATATTTGCTTCTATTGTAGAAATGGAACCGGAAGAACTAGATATAAATGAACCAATGGATGAATATGGGTTTGATTCTATGATGGGATTACAATTTCATAGTAAACTTACGTTAGTGCTAGATACGACACTTTCTTTTATAGAATTAATTCAATCTACTACAATAGCTGAGGTTGCGTTAACCTTAACTCAATTTCTTCCAGGGAGCGAAGAATTTGCAGAGCAGATAGAAAGTAAAGAAATTACGCAGATAGAAGACAGTATAGAGAATTGGATTTATGATTATAAACCAAATGATGAAGCAAAAATTCGTATTTTTTGCTTCCCATATGGATTTGGAAGTGCGGATATGTATAGAGAGTGGCAGGAAAGACTTGGTCCGGAAATTGATGTTTGTCCTATTAAGTTGCCAGGTTTCGATTTTGAGAGAATGAAAGAAGATATTCCAGAAGAAATAGATGAATTTATGGATACGGTTGTAAATGCATTGGAAGATGTCATTTATGATATTCCTTGTATGACATTTGGTCATAGTTGGGGATCGCTATTTGCCTACAGAATGGCTTACAAACTGTCAAATAAATCTGGTGTTGATTTTCTAAAATTATTTGTATCTGGATATACATCACCAGTCTTACCAAATACAAGTCTAATGGAAATTTTAAATGAATTGAACCTTCTAGGTATCCCTCATATTCCTGAATTTGAAGAAATAAAGGCAACATCTTCTGCTGATCTAGTAAGTAAAGCCTTTATGAAAGGATGGGGGATCGAAGAAGAGGAAATTAATGATGTATTAGAGGGAACTAAATTAACATTGCCATTAATTTTATCCGCATATCGTATTGTTGAAAGCTATGTATATGATAGATCCGAGAAATTCCATGTTCCTATCGTTGGTTTTCACGGTGTCGACGATGAAAGAGTTTTATTGGAAGATATGAATGCATGGGATGATATTACAACAGATTCATTTAAGCTGTACACGATGGCTGGAGACCATGTTTTTATTGATAAAAGCCAGTCTGAGGAAAGAATTCTAAAGATATTAAAGGAGGAAGTTGACGAGAGTATTAAAATAAAGAGATAAAATAGCCTTTAGGAAGTTGCAGAAGAAATCACATATTCACTCATATAAAATGGAGAAATTCTATTAATTAGAATTTCTTCATTGAACTATTTTGATTTTACATCAGCTTAAAAAAGCGCTTATTTGAGAAAAATTTCAACTCCTAAGAATGTACTTATTAAAATGATGGGAAAAGAGGTTAATTATGCATACATCACCAATTGAGGTAAAGAACATAAAAAAAACACTCCAAGGAAGAGAAATTTTAAAAGGGATAACCTTTGAAGTGGAACAAGGAGATATTTTTGGCTTTATTGGTCCAAATGGAGCTGGAAAAACTACAACAATTAGAATTTTGTTAGGACTTTACAAGGTTGATTCGGGCAATGCTTCCATAATGGGACGTGATGTTAGCGATGATGAGTCAAGAAAAAAGGTTGGATTTGTTATTGATGGGGACGGCTTATATGATAATATGAGTGCTGCAGCTAACCTTGAGTATTATCAAAAGATTTATGATAAGTCGGTGGATAAGAAGAAGATAGAACAAGTATTGGAACTTGTCGGTCTGGCAGATAGGGCTAAAGATAAGGCAAAAACATTTTCTAAAGGAATGAGACAGAGGTTAGCACTGGCGAGGGCTCTAGTTCATGACCCAGATATTCTTATTTTGGACGAACCAACATCTGGGATAGACCCATCTGTTCAATTGGATATAAGGAAAATTTTACTCGATATTGTTCAAAATGAGAATAAAACGGTATTTTTTAGTTCGCATAATATGGATGAAGTTCAAAAAATTTGTAATAAAATTGTTTTGCTTCATAAGGGAGAAATCAAATTATATGGACGTTTGGATAAATTACGTCAACAAATGGGAAAGAACATTCTAACTGTGCATACAAGTAGTGAAATAACTAACGATATTCTAAATAAGTTCAATGATATTGAGGATATAGGGTTTTATAAAGTAAATAAAGGAAATCTTTTATTTACGCCTTCAAAAAATGTAAAAACCTCTGACATAATTAACCTTCTTGTTAAAGCAGGAATTGAAGTGGAGGGAGTAGTCAAAGAAGAATCGTCATTGGAGGAAATGTACAATAATATCGTAAGAGAGGCTGAAGAGAAATGAGAATGGGATCAATAATTAATGCTAGTTTAAAAAATATTTTTCAATTTAAATCATTAATAATGGTTTACTTGGGAATTGTACTAATTTGTGCTTTGGCTATTGGATTAATTGGAGCTAAGTTAATTATTGAACCCATTGTTAATTATGGAATGATTAATGAAAGTAATCTACGCTATTATATTGGAATTATTGGCTATAGTACTGCCTTTATTTTAACAGGGATTAATTATTGTGTTTTGTTTTCAGTACCTTTAACGCGTGAGAAAGTCAATAGAGTTATAGAATCTCTTTTGGCTACAGCATCAAGTGTTAAGGAAGTTTGGTTTGCAAAAAGTATTGCTCTTTTCATACCAGGGTTCCTAATCGGGGTTATTATTCCATATTTGTTGACGGAATTTTTTAGCTTGACTTATTTATCTTCTAGTTATATTCCTTTTGCGAATATGTGGATTGTTTTGAGTACATATCTTGCAGTACCTATCATATACTTATGCCTTAGTTTACTAATACATATTGTCGGGCTTGTTGGAAATGTTGAGAATGGAATAGTGATTGCAACCATATTCTTACCTGTTATTTCTGCCCTTATAATCAATCTTTTGGCCCGAAATGTAATAGCGTTAGATACTCCAATATTCTTTATTTGTAATATAGGAATTGCATTAATTCTTTTCTTTATATGTATGGCAAATAGTTCGAAACTTAACAAGGAGGATATAGTTCTGTCATGCAAAAATTAAAAAGAATTTTCGTGGTATTTAACCGGGATTATAGTGAATTTATAAGATGGCAATCTTATAATATTCTCCTTCTTTTATTTGGAATTCTGACAATAGTAGTTGTTATAATGACTAATATAATTCTGCCTAATAGTGCATGGATAAATGAGGAAAGTGGAAATCAAATTTATAATCTGGTTACTTTTCATCTTCTCTTGTTTTTGGAAATGACTCCACTGCTTATTAGTATACCTCTTTTTACTAGCGGACCGTTTACAAGAGAAAAAGCAAATGGGGTTATTTCAGCCCTGTTATCAACGCAACTTAGACCATCGGAAATATGGTTAGGAAAAAGCTTTGCTGTATTTGTCCCTACCTTTACTATTTCCTTTATTTCATCATTGGTTGCTACATTTGCGGTAAGTAATATAATAACTATCCCAGTAGCATTATTATTTTCCATATTTTTGATAATACCACTCCTTTATTTAGGATTTACTATATTTACAGTACAATTGTCAATGATTCTAAGTTCCGAATTATCTATTGCACCTTCCTATCTTTTTGGAATGTTGTTATTAATCGGAATACCCGTCGGCTCAATCACTTCATATATAGATATTACATCTTGGAGCTTTACTCTAATTTGTACATCATTAACTGTGATTATTTGGATTTTGGTTTGGGTTTATTCTATTTTACTTACTAAAGAACGAATCATTCTATCAAAATAGTGGTTGCTTTCTTTCCTATCTAACTCATCTATGATTTGAATGAATTAGAATACTTCGAATTACGAAATTGCCTCAAATCAAACATGACTGATGCTCTTAACGTTCTCTTCTTAATTAATGAATTTTCATTAATTTTACTAATTACTGCAAGCATAATCTAATATTACGTAAAATTATTGTAAAGAAAATTAGTTGGAGAAGGAAGAAATGAACTGAATACTTCATGGTAAAATCACCTATCCTGCACTACGAAAAAATCTTCTTCAAGTTATTACAAGAAACAATTTTGTTAAAAACTTTTCTAGTAGTGTCATTACGTAGAGTTAACATGATATTTTACATGTTAATAATAAGTTTTTTTTACAATGATTAGATTGCAGATTATGTCGAAATATTCAATATATTGTAAATGTAATGAATTTGCTAAAAATAATGTATCATGTTAATCTAATAAATAAGTAATATATGGAATTTTTTGTTGAATATTGGAATTATAAACTATCTATTTTTTGGAGGTTTATTTTGAAAAAAAAAATATCGCAGTTTAAAGAAAAATATGTAAAAAAAGAATGGAAGTCTAAAGTTAAAGATATTGCCATTATTGGTATAGGATGTCGATTTCCGGATGCTGCTAATTATGATGAGTATTGGGAAAATCTCGAAAATGGTCGATTTAGTATAAAGGAAATTCCTGGCGATAGGTGGAAATACGGAGAATTTACCGAATTACCTGAAGGCTATAAAAGTAAAAGTGTGAGTAAATGGGGAGGGTTTATAAATCAAGTAGACACTTTCGATACGAGATTTTTTGGTTTATCCAATAGAGAAGTAGATGCAATGGATCCCCAACAGAGAATAATGTTAGAACTTACTTGGTCTTGCTTGGAGGATGCAGGCATTTGCCCAAGTAGTGTATCAGGGGATAATATTGGTGTTTATATTGGCGCATTTAATCATGACTTTAAAGAGCTTATCGAGAGAGGTCAGGAAAAGATTGTACCACATCATTCGACAGGTACTGCGTCTACCATTATCCCGAATCGTATTTCCTATTATTTTAATTTAAAAGGACCAAGCCTTGAAATAGATAATGCATGTTCTGGCTCTCTCAGCGCTTTGCATACAGCATGTCAGTCTATAATTAATGAAGATTGTAAGATGGCATTAGCTGGAGGAATTAATATTTTGCTTTCACCAACAAGGCAAATTTCCTTCTCACAAATGGGTATGCTGTCTCCTTCTGGGAAATGTAAGACATTTGATAAAGATGCCGATGGATATGTTCGTGGAGAAGGGGCAGGGATTGTACTGTTAAAATCGCTCCATAAAGCCTTAGAAGATGGGGATACGATTCATGGCATTATAAAAGGAAGTGCAATTAATCATAGTGGTAAAGTACGTACGTTAACTTATCCGAGTTCTGATGCCCAAGCAAGTGTAATTACGCAAGCAATTAAAAGGGCAGGTGTTGAGCTGGAAAGTATTAATTATATTGAAGCTCATGGAACTGGAACTCCAAAAGGAGACCCAATAGAATTTGAAGGACTTACAAAAGCTTTTAATAGTTTATCGACTAATAATGAGAGTAAGATAAATTACTGTGGAATTGGGACAGTTAAAACCAATATTGGTCATCTAGAGGCAGCTGCAGGAATAGCTGGAGTTATTAAAGTTTTAATGGCAATGAAAAATAAAAAACTTCCTGGAATATTAAATTTTAATCAACTAAACCCAAAAATTTCTCCTCATAATACCCCTTTTTTCATCATTGATCAACTACAAGAATGGAAACAAATAAATAATAAAGGAGTAAATACTCCTCGTAGAGCAGGTGTGAGTTCTTTTGGATTCGGGGGAACTAATGGACATGTAATTTTAGAAGAACCTCCTGTGGTTCGAGAAACAAGAAAGCATTCACGTTCCTATCATTTCTTGACCTTATCTGCTAAAACGGATGAATCTCTAAAACAAAGAGTAATAGACTTACATAACTGGATTGAGAAAAATAATGACGCTGAAATTGCTGATATAAGCACAAGCTTGTTATTAGGTCGTGAACATTTTCAAAAAAGAATAGCGATAATTTCAGATAATTTAGTAGATTTAAACAAAAAACTTTTAGCTGTGCTTGAGAATAAAAATATTGACAGTGTTAAGGGAGAAGTTTTGAAAAAAGAAGATTTTCCTCCATCTGTCTATAGTGAATTTAGAAAAGTATCAGAGTCTATCAAACAAACTAAAAATTTCTATACTATGGAATATAGGGAAAAGCTTATTCAGTTGGCTGATTTTTATGTAAAAGGATTCAGTATAGAATGGAATCAAATATTAAACATTACTGGAAGAAGAATCAATCTTCCAACCTATCCTTTTATTAAAGAAAGATGTTGGATGCCTGAAGTATATGTAAAGGCTGATGGAAGTAGTCTTACTAACGAATACAGATCAGCATCTTCAGCTGGTATCATTCATCCTTTAGTTCATGAAAATACATCGGATTTTAGTGGACAACGGTTCAGTTCCATCTTTACTGGTACAGAGGATTTCATCCATTCCGTTAATGAAAATAATCATTATTTATCGGAATTAGCACATTTAGAAATGATTAGAGTTGCTGCTAAGCGTTCCATGTCGGTTACGAAAGATTCTATTTTGGTTTTAAAGGATGTTGAATGGATAGAACCAATGCTAATAGATAAAAATACGATGGTTCACATGGCACTTTACCCAAGTGCAAATGGTGATTTTGAATGGGAGCTATATGCACAAAATGAGGGTTCTGAAGAGGAGCCAGTAGTGAATAGTGAAGGAAAAGTAAGCATGAAAGAAACAATGGAAGCTGGTACCTCACTTCATGATTTACGTACATACTTCCAAAGGCAACATAACAATGACAAAGCTAGTGAAATAATGGAGAAATATATCGAAGCCATTTGGTCGAATCATGACGAAGATAGAAAGCTTCTAGTTCGTTTTAAGCATATAGAAGAAAAAAGTAATAAAGGATACAAGGAATTAGAAATGTTAGATGCAGGAATGCTTGAGGCTTGTTTAGAAATGGTCAATGTTTATCTTGCAAATAGGAAGAATCCGAATAGACTGCTCTCGATGAAAAAGATAGAGATTCCTGCACAGGCTGGCCAGCCTGTGTGGGGGATAATCGGGATGAAAAATTCAGATAGAGATGTAGTTTCTGACCTTGATATTGTGTTATATGACGAATCAGAAAAAGTCGTGGCGGCTATTACTGGACTTAAATTTGATACTAGGGATATGGAAGAGTATCGTCAAGTGGAACAAAAGCCTGTATCTATAGAACAGAATGAAATGATGACGTTTGAGGAAACATGGCAGGAATCAGCATTAACGCTAAAAGAAAAAACACTTAGAACCTTAGTTATTTTTGTGACGGATGAAAATCGTCGTCAAATGATAGAAAAGTCAATAAAACAACTTAGCCCTGATACGGAAATAATCTTCATTGGATGTGGAAAAAGCTATACAAAGGAATCAACAAATCTTTATACCGTAAACAGCAGAGACAAAAGCGGTTATGTGACAAGTTTTAAGAAGATTAAGGCATCTGTCGGCAATGTGGATGCTGTCCTCTATATGTGGCCGACCGAGGACGGAGAATGGATCACGGATCCAACTGGAATATTATACATGCTTCAAGGCATGGCAGAAGCTAGGGTAAAGACTGAAAGGATCTTAATTACAGGAGGATATAAAGACGAGCTGGAACGCTGTCACATAGAATCGTGGATTGGAATAGGACGTTCTACTGGGTTGGTTATGCCAGGAACCAAGGTAAACATAGTCTTTGCTAACCGTAAGGAAACAAAATCTGTCGAATGGGCAGAACGTATGTGGAAGGAATTACATACAGAAAAAGCGGAAAGCGTATGGTATGAGGGCAATGATAGAAAGATTACTAGGATTAACCCTATCCAATTAAAGAAAGAAGCAAGTAATGTTCCCCTCAAAAAAGGAGGAGTCTACCTCCTTACTGGTGGAGTCGGTGGACTGGGAATGATTTTTTCTCGTTGGCTGGCAGAAAAGTATCACGCAAAATTAATCCTGATCAATCGTAGTAGCTTGGAGTCAAAGAGGGACAAGCTTCAAGAATTGCGAGACATAGGAGCTGAAGTTGTGTATTTCAGTGCAGATGTGTGTGATTCAGAGCAGCTAAAACGAGCAGTTCAGGCTGGAAAAGAACGTTTTGGAAAAATAGATGGTGTTATTCATGCTGCAGGAATAGAAGGAAAGGGAAGCATATTAGAGAAAAGTGTTGAAGACTATCTTCGATGTTTGGGACCAAAAGTACAAGGAACGCTTTCCCTTGAAGAAGCATTACAGGGAGAAAAGCTAGATTTCATGTGTTATTTTTCCTCCAGTTCCGCCATCTTAGGGGATTTTGGTAATGGTGATTACGCTGTTGGAAACAGGTTCCTTATGAGTTATGGGATGTATCGTAATAAAGCAGGATACACTGGAAAAACGGTCGTCATCAACTGGCCGCTATGGAAGAGCGAAGGAATGGGCTTTGCTGATGAGGAAGGAAGTAAGATGTATCTAAAGTCCAGCGGACAAAGATTCATAGAATCCGAGGAAGGAACAGAAATATTTGAGGAATTGCTCCAACAAACGAATATCCAGCACCTTGTCATGACTGGAAATAAGGAGAGAATATGCAAGTTTCTCGGATTAGTAGAGAAATCAGAAGTAGTAGTAAAGGAAGAACAGGAAAAGAAAAAGGTTATGGTGCTTCCTGGCAAAGGTAGACAACTGGAAATGAAAGGTTGGACCATCGAGCAATGCTTGCTATGGGAATTAAAAGATACCATCAGTAATATTCTTAAAATTCCTAAGGAGAAACTGGGTATAGAGGAAAATCTTGCTGATTTCGGCTTTGATTCTGTAAGCCTTGGTGAATTTGCCGGAGAATTAAGCGACCGATATAAAATTGATATAACACCTGATTTATTCTTTGGTTATCCGACAATGGAAAGATTAAGTAATTATTTACTAGACCGTTATGGTGTTCAGATGAACGAATTTTATCGGGATGGTGAGGAATTACCGGTTGAAGCTGAGGAGGTTTCTTTTGCATTTGGCGGAGTAGCTGCAACTGTAGAAAAAAGTGCTAGAAGTAAAGAAAAGAAGATAAGGAGCAAGAATTTTGGCGAGAAAACTCGTAGTTTGAGTAGAGAAGAGCCAATTGCAATTATTGGAATGAGTGGAAGATTCCCAGAATCACGAAGTATAAACGAGCTTTGGTCCATACTAGTTGAAGGGAAGGAAGTAATTCGCAAGGTATCTCATGAACGTACTGAATGGGCAGTGGCTGATGGAATTGATAAAAAGTTTGGAGTAATGCCAGGAATGGCAGAATTTGATCCTTTATTTTTTGAAATATCCCCTCGTGAAGCGGTACATATGGATCCGAGACAGCGGATATTACTTCAGGAAACATGGAAAGCATTAGAGGATGCAGGATATGGATCTAAGTCATTTGAAAATGAAAAGGTTGGTATATTTGTAGGAATAGAAGAAGGGGATTACAAGATAATAGCTGGAGATGAAGGGGGGATTACCTCCAATCATAATGCTATACTTGCAGCTCGACTTTCTTATTTCTTAAACTTGGACGGACCAAATATGGCAATCAATACAGCATGTTCCTCAGGGCTTGTAGCCGTACATCAAGCATGTCAGAGCCTCCGAAATGGAGAATGTGATACTGCCATTGTTGCAGGAATAAATCTTATGATTACCCCGGATCTTTACACAAGTATGATTAAAGCGGGAATGCTTTCGGAAGATGGAAAGTGTTATGCCTTTGACAAACGGGCAAACGGAATGGTACCAGCTGAGGCGATCGGTGTCGTCGTATTAAAAAGACTGTCGAAAGCAGAAGAGGACCGCAATCCTATTTACGCAAATATTGTGGGGAATGGCATCAACTATGATGGGAAGACGAACGGCATAACAGCTCCAAGCGGGAGTTCACAAAGCAGACTCATCAGAGAAGTATATAATCATTTTAAAATTAACCCGAAAGATATGGAATATATTGTTACCCATGGAACGGGGACAAGGCTTGGTGATCCTGTAGAAATAAATGCACTTATAGAGGCATTTAAAGATTTTACAGAAGAAAACAGTTACTGTGCACTAACATCTGTTAAGCCAAATATCGGACATACCCTTGCTGCATCAGGAATAGTAAGCCTTATTAGCGCTGTCATGGCATTAAAGCATGAAACAATTCCCGCGAGTATCAACTGTGAGCAACTAAATGATTATATTCATTGGGAAAACAGCCCGTTTTATGTCAATAGAGAGAATAGGGAATGGAAGGATAGAGATGGAAAGAAGCGACTTAGTGCTGTTAGTTCTTTCGGCATGAGTGGTACAAATGCTCATGTTGTGGTTCAAAGTTATATTCCAGAAGAAAAAGAAAAAAATTGTCAGACTAAGCAAAAAGTAATACCTTACTATTTGCTTGCCATATCAGCAAAGACTTCAGAAGCATTACAGCAGAAAATCCATGATATAAAAGTGATGTTTGAACAAAATCAGGATATGAGGTCATCAGAAATGGCAAATATAAGCTATACATTGATGGAGGGAAGACAACATTTTCAACATCGATGTGCAGTAGTAATAAAGGATGCACAGGAAGCTTTCCAAGTATTTAGACAAGTAGAGAAAGATGGAATTACGCCTAGTTTTTTTAAGGGAATAGTGACAAGAGACTTTACTAGTCAGGCAGCTATTTCTAGAACAATAGAGGATTTAATTGAGGAATGTATAAATATGGAAGATGATTCCAAAGCGTATAAAGAAAATCTTTATGCATTGGCCGAATATTACTGTTTGGGGTATGAAGTATCATGTGAAGAAATTCTAAGTAATGTAAAACTAACTAAAGTTAATCTTCCTACCTATTCGTTTGTAAGGCAGAATTACTGGGTCGAAAAAGCAGAAGTGTCTAAAACTATAAGTCAATCAAAAATAGGAATAATTCATCCTCTACTTCATCAAAATGTATCGTCCTTATCAAGACAGTGCTATCGTACTAATTTTGAGGATTATCAAGATTACTTAAGCAACCTTATGGACAATGTGGTTTTTGGAAAATCTAAGGGAGTTCACTTAGAGATGGCAAGAATGGCTTTAATAGATGCTGGAAGTGATTTCGTTGAAGAAACAGCAGGGATAACACTTCAAGATATAAAGTGGTTTGATAATAATTCTGATGTTAATCAGGGAGAAGTGTATACAGAAGTATATCTGGAAGATGACAAAACACTTGCATATGAAATATATAGCAAAAATGAGAAGGAACAATCTGTATACTGTCAGGGAAAAGGTAGTTTCACACAAAAGAATGTGGTCGACTATTTAGATATCAAAAATATAAAAGAGAACTGTGACCGCGGTATTTTAAATTCAAATGAATATTATAGAATATTAGAGGCTGCAGAGATAGATAATAGTAGATTTAGTGGAATTAAGAAACTATACATGGGTGAGAAGATTGTTTTAGCTAAAGTAGAAATGTCAACTAACGAAAGTGAGCCTATGAACTTATATATGCTGCATCCTAAATTGATTGATTCTGCATTACAATCAGTTATAGGTCTTACCCTACATCACAATAAATCGCATGACATAATAACTGTGAGAAAACCTGTTGGAAAAGCTCTGAAGGAACTCGAAATTATTAGTGCCTATGTCAGTAAAATGTGGATATATATAAGCTTACATGAAGATAGCCACAATTCAATACTAGAATCACCCCAAAAGGTAGATATCGTGTTATGTGATGATGAGGGAAAAATTTGCGTGAAATTAAATAATTATACCTATACTTTATCAGAAGAATACCAGGTGAAAACCTCTGATGATGAAAATAAGATAAATATTGCTTCGATGTCACGAAACAAGCATTATGCAAGACTTAATGAAAGTAAAGAAAATGTAATAATGATTCCAAGATGGAATGAAATCCTAATGGAAACTAAAGGGGGATTACCATATAATAGGGATATTTTAATTACAGGCGGCACAGAGGAAGTGAGAACAGAATTTTTACGTTCATGTCCGAAGGGGGCAATATGGAATATTGGGAGTGGTGAATATTCCATTGATGAAATGGTGGATAGTTTGATAGTTTATGAGAATTTAAATCATATCGTTTGGATTGATCCACTTCATGAAACTAAGTCTGTTATTGACGAAGAAATAGTAAAGGAACAAGAATTCGGTGTACTTTTTCTATTTAAAATGATAAAGGCTCTGCATAAACTTGGATATGCCGATAAGGAGTTGGAATTAACCTTTATTACGTATAAATCTCTACCCGTTTTAGAGGATGACGTAGTTAATCCAACACATACGGGCGTACATGGATTAGTAGGTTCAGTTGCTAAAGAATTTCCTAACTGGAGTGTTCGTTTAATCGATCTTGGAACCACACAAAACTGGCCAATTAGTAGGATATTATCTATCCCACCAAATATTGAAGGGAACGCAGTGGCGAGTAGAGGTAATAAGTGGTACACAATGGAACTTGTGGATTACAGAGAAACAATTCATCCTACAGTAAGTCAAAATACCATTTATCGTAAAGGTGGTGTTTACGTCGTTATAGGTGGTGCTGGCGGGATTGGAGAATTATGGAGTGAATATATGATTCGCAACTTCCAAGCAAAAATCATTTGGATTGGTCGAAGTAAAAAGAATAAGGAAATAGATGAAAAAATTAAGAGACTTAGTTTAATAGGACAAGAACCATATTATCTATCAGCAGATGCTACGAATTTAGACTCTATGAAAAGTGTATATAAAGAAATAAAGAAAAAATATCCATTTGTTAATGGAATGGTACATTCAGCTGTTGGAATACTTGATAAAAGTATTTCTGAAATGGATATAGATATGTATAAAACTATTATTGGAGTAAAAATAAATGCGAGTGTCCATATGGCAATGGTATTTGAGAATGAGCCACTTGATTTAATTCTTTATTTTTCATCTGTTGCATCTTTTAGTAAATTAGGTGGACAAAGTGGCTATGCCACAGGCTGTACATTTAAAGATGGTTTTGCACAAAGGCTTTCTAAAGAAATGTCATGCAAAGTGAAAACAATTAATTGGGGATATTGGGGGAATGTTGGCGTTGGTGAGTCACTTTCTGAAGCTTATAAGATTAGACTATCCATGTCTGGTATGAGTCCAATTGAACCTATAGAAGCTATGGGAAATCTAGATTCTATTTTGTGTTACCCAGAGAGCCAGATCCTATATATGAGACATGACAAGTCGAAGGCGAATACAATGGTGGAAGGTAGAATAATTGATTCTAGTAGTAAAGAAATTCCATATCAAGAATCAAAGCAAGAAAAGAATAGTACCGTAAATGATTACCTATTATTAGAAAAGAGTACAACGTATATAAAGAAATTGGTTGGAGAAGCACTTAAGATTCCACATCAGCAATTAGATACAAGAGAAGAACTTGAAAAATATGGTATAGATTCTATAATGGTTAAACATTTAACCTATTCTTTCCGTAAGGTTTTTAAGAATATAGACAGCACTCTGTTTTTTGAGTGTAAAAGTATTGATGAATTGGTCGAATACTTGATAAGTAACCAAAAGGAAGTATTTATGAATTTGTTTGAAATTAGCGAAGAGAAACTTGTGAATTTAAATGGTTCTTCAACAAAGAATGTGGATAATTCTAAGGCTGATAATTTAAAAAGTAAGAAGTTTGGCAAAATAAACTTCTTAAATCAAGACTCTTATCGGAAGTATCAGGAAAATGTTAATACAGATATGCCAATTGCTATTATTGGAATGAGCGGACGAGTCCCAGGAGCCAATGATCTCGATGAATATTGGGAGAATTTAAAAGCAGGGAAAGATAGTATTACTGAAATTCCACAAGATCGATGGTCTTTAGATGAATTTTACGTAAGTGATGTAAAAAAAGCTTTGGAGCAAAGAAAGAGCTATTGTAAATGGGGCGGATTTATTGATGGCTTTACCGAATTTGATCCTCTTTTCTTTAAAATTTCTCCACGAGAAGCGATAAACATGGATCCACAGGAAAGATTAATCTTGCAAGAATGCTGGAGAACTTTTGAAGATGCTGGTTATAGTAGGGAAAGGATTAAGCGACAACATAAAGGTAATGTGGGGGTATTTATAGGAATAACAAGAACAGGATTTGATTTATATGGACCGGATATATGGAGACAAGAGGAGAGGATTCATCCGAGCACTTCTTTTAGTTCAGTAGCTAATCGTATTTCATATATTTTTGATTTACAAGGACCAAGCTTACCAATTGATACAATGTGTTCTTCCTCATTATCGGCTATACATGAAGCTTGCGAGAACATTAGACGTGGTCATTGCGAAATGGCTGTAGCTGGAGGTGTTAATGTATATACACATCCATCAACATATGTACTACTCTGTGAAAAAAATATGTTATCAAAAGATGGAAGGTGTAAGAGTTTTGGAAAGGAAGCGAATGGTTTTGTACCTGGTGAGGGTGTTGGAGTAATACTCTTAAAACCCCTTTCAAAAGCAATTCAAGACGGTGATAATATTTGCGCTGTTATCAGAGGAACAAGTATTAATCATGGTGGGAAAACGAACGGTTATACAGTTCCCAATCCTAAGGCACAGGCTAAACTGGTTCGTGATGCATTGGATAAGGCAGGTGTTAATGCTCGAGTTGTTAGTTATATTGAAGCTCATGGAACAGGTACAGAACTAGGGGATCCAATTGAAATTGCAGGACTTTCACATGCGTTTCGAAGTGATACAGACGATTTGCAATTCTGTGCCATTGGTTCAGCAAAATCTAACATTGGGCACTTGGAAGGGGCTGCGGGTATTGCTGGAGTAATGAAAACAATTCTGCAAATGAAACACGGTCAAATTGCGCCATCTCTTAATGCGGATGAATTAAATCCATATATTGATTTTGAAAAGAGTCCGTTTTACGTCCAAAGAGAACTAAAAGAGTGGAATAGGCCGGTTATAGAACAAAACGGTATAAAGAAAGAATACCCTCGAATTGCAGGTGTATCTTCATTTGGTGCAGGAGGATCAAATGCACATGTTGTAATTGAAGAATATGAAATGTAAAGAATCTACTAATTCTTGTTTAGAAAGAGGGGAAAAAATGTTACTACAACCCACAATCATTTTATTGTCTGCTAAGGATAATGAGCGACTTCTAGAACAAGTTCGTCAGTTGGCTGCAGCAATTGATAAAAAGAAATTGACGGATAAAGACCTTATAAATATTAGCTTTACACTTTCTGTTGGACGAGAACATATGGAAGAACGTTTAGCCTTATTAGTGCATAGTATCGCAGATCTTATGGGAAAACTGGATATATATATAGCTAGTGATAAAAACATAGTCGATTCTTATCGCGGATCCACAAATAGTAATAAAGAAATTGCAACTGTTTTTAGTAAAGAAGAGGAATTTGAACATGCTGTAGATAAACTATTAAAAAATAGGAAATACGGTAAAGTTCTTGATTTATGGACGAAGGGTGTTTGGATAGATTGGACAAAATATTATCATAGCATGGAAGTTAGACCGCATTCGATTAGTCTACCCACCTATCCATTTGCAAAAGAGAAGTACTGGATTCCGACTGAAATGAAACAATCTTTGATACCATCCTCTCAATCTGGCACTATCCATCCTTTAGTTCAGGAAAATACATCCGATCTTAGTGGCCAACGGTTCAGTTCCAAATTTTCTGGTATAGAGGATTTTATTCATTCTATTGATGAGGGTAATCACTATTTATCGGAATTAGCACACCTAGAGATGATTAGGGTCGCTGCTAAGCGTTCCATGACGGTTACGAAGGATTCTATCTTGGTTTTAAAGGATGTTGAATGGATAGAACCAGCGATAATAGATAAAAACACGATGGTTCATATAGCGCTTTACCCGAGTATTAATGGTGATCTTGAATGGGAGATATATGCACAAAATGAGGCTTCTGAAGAGGAGCCAGAAGTGAATAGTGAAGGAAAATTAAGCAGAAAGGAAGCAATGGAAGCTGTCCCACAACTACAGGATTTACGTTCACGTTTTCAAACTAAACATACAATAAACACTGACAAAGCTAGTAAAAGAATAGAAAAGTATATGGAAGAGATTTGGTCAGATCATGACGAAGATAGAAAGCTTTTGGTTCGTTTTAAGAAGATAGAAGAAAAAAGCGATAACGGGTACAAGGAATTAGAGGTATTACATGCAGGAATGCTTGAGGCCTGTTTGGAAACAGTGAATGTAAATAAAAAGGGTTCAAGTAGAGCGATCACGATGAAAAAGATAGAAATTTCTGTACAATCCAGACAGCCAGTATGGGGGATGATTAGTACAAAAAATTCAGATAGAGATGTAGTTTCTGAGCTTGATATTAGGTTATATGATGAATCAGAAAAAGTAGTGGCGTCCATTACTGGACTTAGATTTGAAACAAGGGATATGGAAGAGTATCGTCCAGTGGAACAAAAACCTGTATCTATAGAACAGAATGAAATGATGACGTTTGAGGAAACATGGCAGGAATCAGCATTAACGCTAAAAGAAAAAACCCTTAGAACCTTAGTTATTTTTGTGACGGATGAAAATCGTCGTCAAATGATAGAAAAGTCAATAAAACAACTTAGCCCTGATACGGAAATAA